>PLYV01000047.1:0-4410 GCA_003151855.1 Limisphaerales bacterium
GCCGTCGGGAAACGGCGAGATGGTGCAGTTGCCGAGTTCCACGCCGATGGACTTGCAGATGGCGAGGGCGAGGGGTTGGTTTGCAGTGCCGCTGAAAATTTTCACAGGATAAAATGATTGCTGCCGGTTAAAAAAGAAAACCCGCCGGACTGGCGGATGAACGTGACAAAATCGTAACAACCGCCCTGCCCTGCGCAAGGCGAAACTGCTTGCGCGGCGGCGGCTCAATAAACCAGCTTATCCGGCTTGTCTTTCCACTCGGCGAATATTTTTCCCGCGTCGGCCCGCAGCAATTGTTCCATCGGAATCAGCCGTTGGGAAACCGGGCGCGCCACCTCGCGGTAAATCAGTTCATCATCAAAACCAACCTTTGCCGCGTCACGCCGCGAGCTGGCGTAGAAAACTTTTTCCAGCCGCGCCCAGTAAATCGCCGCCAGACACATCGGGCACGGTTCGCAACTCGTGTAAAGTTCGCAGCCGGCCAGCTGGAAAGTTTTCAATTTGCGGCACGCGGCGCGGATGGCCATGACTTCGGCGTGCGCCGTGGGGTCGTTGGCCGAGGTCACGCGGTTCCAGCCGCGCGCGATGATTTCGCCGCGCCGCACCACGACCGCGCCGAACGGCCCGCCCTGCCCTGCCCGCATCTTGACCTGCGCCAGCCGGATGGCTTCGCGCATGAATTTCTCCTCGCGCATAAAAAACGTTTAGCAGGTGCGCCGTCGTTTGGAAACAACTTGTCCCGCCGAAATCTCCGTTCATTTCGCCGCCAGCGCGGCTTCGATGGCTTTCGTCACCTCTTCGGATTCCGGCTTGGCCGGCGAGCCGAAGCGCGCCACGATCTTGCCGTCGCGCCCGATGAGAAACTTGGTGAAGTTCCACTTGATGTTGCCGGGGAACGGCGAGGTCTTGCCCGCCAGCAGTTCATAGAGCGGATGGCGGTTTTTGCCGTTGACCTCCAGCTTGTCGAACAGCGGGAACGTCACGTCATATTTGTCCGTGCAGAACGCCTTGATCTCCGCATCCGTGCCCGGTTCCTGCGAGAGAAACTGGTTGCACGGAAAGCCGCACACGACCAGCCCCTGCGCCGAGTATTTTTGGTAGATGGCCTCCAAACCTTTATATTGCGGCGTAAAACCGCACTTGGACGCCACGTTCACGATGAGCATCACCTTGCCCTGATACGCCTTGAGCGAAGTGTCCTTGCCGTCAATGTCCTTCAGCGGAATGTCGTAAAGCGAATCGGCGGCATGAAGGGAAACGGCAGCCGCCACGCTGGCGGCGGCGAACAGATGAAATAAGTTTTTCATGGCGGCAACCATGCACCGCCGCCGGCGAACTGTCAAATGGCGATGCCAAAAACGCAGTGCCTTAATTTGGAGTGCACGGACACGTCCGCGCTGTGGATCTGGGAAACATGTCTCCCAGTTGGAAAGCGGCGACCTGTCGCCGCAGTCCAAATTTGGAAACCGCTGCCGCCGCTCACGCCTTCGTTTCCGGCGCGGGCTGGCCGGGCATGGGCTGCACCACCAGCGGCACGGGATAACGCAGCTTCATCACGTCGTCCACCAGCACTTCTACGTAGTAGGTGCCGGCGGTTTCGAACTTCACATTGCCGAAAAAAATCACGTTCGTCGCGCTCATCGCCGGGTCGCGCAGCTCGAACTTCATCTCGCCCTTGCTGAGGACGGTGGTCTGGTCGGGCGCGATGAGGCGCACGGACTGCTGGAACTCGCCGATGCCCGCCGTCCAGCGGTTGAACACGCAGATGCGCCCGGCGACGAGCGGGAGCTGCGGCAACCGGATGAGGTTGACGACGCCGATGAGGAAGAGGTTGCCGTTGACTTCCTGGCGGACTTCTTCGCACAGGAGCGACGCTTGCAGGTCGGGGAGAATGCGGGTGGCTTGCATAAATTTTAGAGCGCACAGTCTGGCGAAGATTCAGCGGTTGTCAGGAAAATAATTTTTGCACGCGACGGAAACTGGCCGGTGGTGCAGCTTTCGAGCCGGCGGTTGAAGGCGGTTTTCCAACCGCGAGTTCATCAAGAACCGGAGGCGCTCACGAAACTGGAAAGCTCCGCGCACCGGCAGCCGGGAAAGTCTGCCCTACGACTGGTTGCGGCCTTCGTCTTCCAGGTGAAATTTGTGCAGCGAGCGATGGACGACCGGCGCAAAAATGATTCCCAAAATGGCGATCAAGGCCAGGCCGCTAAAAAGCGCATAACAACCCGCGAAGATTTTGCCGCCGTCGGTTTGCAACGTGGCGACCGGCCCCATGCCGGAAAGAATCATCGCGGCGTTCACGAAGGCGTCCACCCACGGCAGCTTTTCAAAAACATGATAACCGACCATGCCGAGGCCCAGAGCCACGAGGATGACCGTCGCACCCAAGCCCGCGTGACGCGCGACGCGCCGGTGATATTCCTTGCGCGGCAGCAGCGGCTTGGTGTGATGCTCAAACATGATTCACTTGCCCGGCTGGAAACTGCCGGTGATCTCCTTCACGTCGGAAATTTTCTTTTCCTCCATGAATTTGCGGATGCCGGCGATGACTTGCAAAGCCGTCTGCGGCTCGTAGAAATTTGCCGTGCCCACCGCCACCGCCGTCGCGCCGGCCATGAGAAATTCAATCGCGTCGTCCGCGTTCTGGATGCCGCCCATGCCGATGATGGGAATCTTTACGACCTTCGCCGCCTCCCAGACGAGTTTGATGGCAATCGGCTTGATGGCCGGGCCGGTGAGGCCGCCGGTGACGTTCGCCAGCTTCGGCTTGCGCGTCTGAATATCAATCGCCATCGCTGGAAAACTGTTCGTGATGGCGAGCGCATCGCTGCCAGCGTCTTCGGCGGCCTTGGCGAGTTGCGCGATGTTCGGGACATTCGGACTCATCTTCGTGATGAGCGGCAACGTCGTGACCTGCCGGCACGCGGCGACGACTTGCGAAAGCAATGTGCAGTCCGTGCCGAACTGCGCACCGCCGGCCTTGATGTTCGGGCAGGAGACATTCAGTTCCAACGCGCCGACACCGCCAAGCGCATCAAACCGCCGCGCCACCTCGGCGTATTCCTCAACCGTCGTGCCCCAGATGTTGATGATCGTCGGCACTTTCAGTTCGCGGAGGAACGGCCAGTATTTNNCCGATGGCGTTGAGCATTCCGCTGGTGACCTCGGCGGTGCGCGGCGTGGGATTGCCGGGAACCGGATTCAGCCGGATGCCCTTGACCGTGACCGCGCCGAGTTGGTTCACATCAATCAGCCGCGCGTATTCCGCGCCGTAGCCAAACGTGCCGGAGGCGACGGTGACGGGATTCTGCATCCGCAACTTGCCGATTTGGACGGATAAATTCATTGCCGCAAAAACTATCGCTTCAACGCCGCCGACTCAATTCGTAAAAAATCAGCCGGCGGACATTTCAACTGCGCTCCCCGGCTTCGCGCCATGCGCGAATGTGGCCGCAGGCCTCCGAGAAATAATCCTTCGTCGTGTCCAGCCAGATGATCCGGCGGTCGCGCTTGAACCAAGTGATCTGCTCCTTGGCAAACTGGCGGATGGCGATACCGAGCTGAAGCCGCAGCTCGTCCAGGGTGCCCAGTTCTCCGCGCAGATAGCGCGTGATATAGCGATACTCCAGCCCCAGCTTTTCGAGGCGAATATCCGACACGCCTTGGCGGCGGAGTCCGGCGACTTCCTCAATCATGCCGCCGGCCAGACGATCCTGAAGGCGTTTCTCGATTCTTTTTTCAAGGATTTCTTTTGGCCAGCTCAATCCGAGTTGCAGACAATCGTAACGCGGCGAGCTTTTGCGTCCGGCGGAATGGGCAAATCCAGCAGCGGCAATTTCAATGGCCCGGATGATCCGCCGGGAATTGTTTTTGTCAATGCGGCGGGCGGCTTCGGGATCGATCTTTTCCAGCCGTTCAACCAATTCGGCGAGCGGCAGGTTTTCCAGTTCCGCGCGCAACACTTCGTTGGGCGGCACGTCCACCAGTTCATAGCCCTCGACGATGGCGCTGACATACAAACCGGTGCCACCCACCAGCAGGGGCAATTTCCCGGCTTCCGTGATGGCGTCAATGGCGCGGATGGCGGCCTGCTGATATTGCGCCAGCGAGTAGTAATCGGCCACTTCGGCCACGTCAATCAGGTGATGCGGCACGGTCCCGGCCTGCTGCGGAGTGACTTTCCCGCTGCCGAGATCCAGGCCGCGATAAACCTGGCGCGAATCGGCGGAGACGATTTCACCGCCAAAGCAGTTTGCCAGCCGCAGGCCGAGCTCGCTTTTCCCGGAGGCATTCGTGCCGAGCACAACGGCCAGCTTGGAGTGTGGAGGGGCGTTCAACTGGTCAATCAGCCCCAAACAATTTGGCGCGAATCATACACCGGGCCTTCGGTGCAGGTGCGCTGGTATTCCC
>PLYV01000047.1:4436-7214 GCA_003151855.1 Limisphaerales bacterium
GGCTGCCGTCCTCGGTGGCCACGCGAACTTCCCAGCCGATGGCGGCGAAATCTTTCTCGCACAGAATGTCCACACGGCGGCGGCCGCCGACAAAGACGATGCCTTTTTGCGGCGAGCGTTCAGCCAAAAGAAACATCGCCGCCATGCCGTAACNNGGCCGAGCGGCGCGATGACGCTCAACTCCTCGCCCGCGCGCATCCGCGAGAGCGCGTCCGTGCCTTTGCCGACATTTTTGTAGAGGATGGAAAACGTGTCCTGGCCGGCCTGAAAGATACTAAAGGGCCGGCGCAGCAACGCGTCCTTCAGCGGCAAAATACGGACATGCGCAAATTGTCCCGGCTGGATGAGCGGCGCGATGTCCGGTGCCTTGAGCACGAGGCGGAAATACGATTCCGCGTCGCGCTCATGCGAAACGATGGTGACGGTGCGTTCAAGCATTGACGGCGGCAAGAATGATTGCTTGGGGCAAACCTGTCAACTTTGAGTGTGCCGGCGGGGCCGGTTTCTGGCGTGCTGACCGCCACCGCGTTCAGCTCGTCGACGGCATGACTTCAAAATCCGGGCCGTAATGCGGGCGAACATGAATCACGAGCTGGCGCTGGTGTAGCGGCGCACGGAGAGGCGCCAGAACCATTCGGCCACGACCGCCCACGTCACGCCCAACCCAAGCAGCAACAGCCAGGCGGACGGCGAACTGAATTTGTCCGCCAGCACGCGCACGGGGACGTTGCTCACCAGCAGCACTGGCAGCGCAAAGGTGAACACGGCCTTGAACGCGCCGTGAAACGCCTCGTCCGGCAGCCGCGCGATGTTGAATAAATTGTAATAGCCCCACACGATGCCCTGCGCCCGCACGGTCCAGAAACAAATTGTCGCCAGGATGAACATCAGCGAGTAGTGGATCAAAATCCCCACGAGGCATAGCGCGGCAAACCCGGCGAACTGGCCGGCGGTGGGATGCAGGTTCAGCTTGACCGCCGCATACGTCATCACGCACACGGCGAAGAGGGCGTTGACGAACGCGCCGAGATCCACGACGCGCAGGGAGACGAGAAAGCGCGTGTTCACCGGGAGCAGCAGCATGAAATCCAACTTGCCGGTGCGGACGAGTTCGGAGAGGTTCGTGCAATTGGTCAGGAAGAAGGCCTGGTATAATTGCTGGATGAAGTTGCTCGCGCCGACGAGCAGCACCACCTGCCATTGGCTCCAAGACTCAATCTTATCGGTCTGCGAAAAGATGACGGAGACGAAGCAGAGTTGCAGGCCGAACCAGAGCAGTTCGACGACGATCCACAAGAGGAAGTTGCCCTTGAAGGACATCTCGCGCGCCACGGAGTTCTTCCACAGCGCAGCGTAGAGCCTGAGATAGCGCAGGAGCGGCATCGTCGGGAAATATTGAAACGAACCGCGCGCGGAAGCGAGCGCAATCAGGCGGCGGGCCGGGCGAGGCAGGGTTTCAGCCCGGTGTCCACTTGCAGAATATGATCCTGTATCCAGGCATGGATGACGCGGTTCAGCTCGACCAGCAGCTCAAGTCGGAAGCCATCCTTGTGGACGTGTTGCCTGTGCTGCTGGAACACCTGCTTGAATTGCGCATGCGCTTCGCGATTTTGCTGGTGCGCCGGGCAGCGGACGCTGGCCATGCACTGTTCCTCGTAGTGAAAATGCCGGTCAACGTAGCCTTCCAGGAAACTGAGGAAATCAATGATGACGGTGATATCCTGAAGGCTGGGATTGGTATGATCCAGCAGCCGCTCAAACTCGTTGCAGTGACGGATTAATTCCCGGTGCTGCGCGTCGATCATCGGCGAGCCGGTGGCAAACTGTTCGGTCCAGGTGAGCATATCAATCAACAACCACGCACAAACCGCCCCCGTCTTGGGAGGCGTGTTTATACCATGCTTGAAAGTGAAACTGGCTGCCAATGGTATTTTGGCATTTCCGAAGCCATAATTGACTTGATCACCTTCAGCGGTGGACGCCGTAGAGGTGCCGGATGACGGCGGCCACCGCCCAGCCCAGGGCCAGCCCCAGCGTCACGGCGGCGGTCATGATCTTGGCGTTGCGGCGCCGTTCCCATTCCTGCTGGCGCGGGAAGACGATTTTCCCGATCCAATCGAACAATTTTTCTATGAGTGGTAATTCCATGCAAATCCCCGACAAGTTAAATGAAACATACTTCAAATCCACCGCGCCGCCACTAAAATGCCATTGTTCTTACAATTATTGCTAACCGCCGAACGCCGCGTATTTGTTCACGCCGCGCCGCCACATGAACCGCGCGAAGCCGTAGGCGGCCAGCACCCAGAGGAATTGAATCAACATCCCCGACCACAGGCCGGCCCCGGCCACCTTGCCCATGTAAATCTGGATGGGGAAATATAATTGATACGGAAACGGCGTGAGAAAAAGAATTTCCTTCACGCCCGCCGGCAGCATATCGAGCGGGAACAAATGCCCGCTGGCGAGATATTCAAACGCGAACAGGATGAAGATGAAGGTGGAGATCTCCAGCAGCCAGAACGCGAGCATCGCCATCGCGAAGGAGATGAAAAATTGCAGCAGCGCCGTCAGCACCAGCGAAGCCAGAAACACCGCGAACGTCCCCGCGTCCGGCGGCGGGAGAAAATACTGCCGGAAGCAAAAAATGAAAACCGCCAGCGGCACCGCCGCCACCAGCACGAAGGCGATGCGCCCGGAAAAAAACAGCCCCAGCCGGAACCAGAGATAATCCATCGGCTTCAGCAAAAACTGGCTGATGTTCCCCTCGCGGATGTC
>PLYV01000268.1 GCA_003151855.1 Limisphaerales bacterium
ATGAAAACCGCCTTGTCCGCCCTGGGCCGCCGCACCGCGCCGCCCGCGATTTCGTGGCTGATGAAAACCGCGTTGGCGCGGCCGAAACTCATTTCGCTCGCCGCCGGTTTCACGGACAACGCCACGCTGCCGGTCGAATTTTCACGGAAGCTGCTGAATAAAATTCTCTGCTCGCCCAAAACCGGCCGGCCCGCGCTGCAATACGGCACCACCGCCGGTGAAAGCCATTTGCGCGAACTCACCGCGACGCATCTGCAAAAGCTCGACGGCGGCCACGACCGCGCGCACGCGCCGGAACGCACCATCATCACCGGCGGCTCGCAGCAGTTTCTCTACATGACGCTGGAAGCCCTTTGTGACGAGGGCGACCTCGTGCTGGTCGAGGACCCGACGTATTTTGTTTTCCTGAGCATTTTGCAAAGTCGCGGCATCAAGGCGCGCGGTGTGAAATTGGAGCGCGATGGAATTGATTTGGCGCATCTCGAAAGCGTTTTGGCACGACTGAAAAAATCCGGTGAACTGCGCCGCGTGAAGGCGCTATATCTTGTCACCTATTTCCAAAATCCCACCGGCGCGACCACCACGCTGGCCAAGAAGCGCGCGGTGTTGAAGCTGCTGAAACATTACGAGAGCGCCGCCGGCCATCCGATTTATCTCATCGAAGACGCGGCGTATCGTGAACTGCGTTTCAATCACGGCGACGACGTGCCGACGGCGTTGACGCTGCCCGGCGCGAAGGCGCGCGTGATTTACGCCGGCACTTACAGCAAGCCGTTCGCGACGGGCGTGCGTGTGGGCTTCGGCATTTTACCGGAGCCGGTTTACACGGCGGTTTTGCGCATCAAGGGCAACCATGATTTCGGCACGGCGAACTTGCTGCAACATTTGCTGGCACGCGCGCTGGCGTCTGGTGTTTACGACCGGCAAGTGGCGAAGGCGCGGAAAAATTACGCGCGCAAGGCGGCGGTGATGAAACGGGCGCTGGCGGAACATTTCCCGGCGAACGTGGAAATCTGGGAAGCCGGCGGCGGTTTGTATTTTTGGGCGCGTTTGCCGAAAGGAATTTCCGTCGGTGTGGAATCACAAATCTTCCAAGCCGCACTGAAAAACGACGTGCTCTACGTTCCCGGTGAACTTTGCTACGCCGAAGATTCGTCACGCCGCAAGCCAACGAACGAAATGCGCATCAGCTTCGGCAACGCCAGCGTGGAAGACATCCGCGCAGGCATCCGGCGACTGGGGGCGGTGTTGAAAAGTTTTGTTAAATAAAATTCACATTGCGCCGGTTGACAAAGTTTTTCCCCGCCAGCAGAATCGCCTTGGTCTTGGGAGACTCACAGGGCTTTCTGAAGCCGGGCCATCAACATCAAAAACACCATGAAATTGAAATCCGCCATTGGGCTGCTGGCCGGGCTGCTGGCCGTTAACTTGTCATTGCACGCCCAAATTGACACCAACGGGTTAAGCCCCGCGCAACTCGCCAAAGTTGAAAAAATTCACCAGCTGCTCAAATCGCTCAAATACCAGCAGGGCGAAATTGACCTGCGCGGCGGGCTGGCGAAGCTGACGGTGCCGAAGGAATTCAGCTACCTCGGACCGGACGACGCCGAGACGGTGCTGGTGAAGCTGTGGGGCAATCCGCCGTCGCCAGAAAAGCCGCTCGGCCTGCTGATGCCGGCGGGCATGACGCCGATCAGTTCCAACGCGTGGGTGGTGACGGTTGCTTACAGCGAAGACGGTTATGTGAAAGACAGCGATGCGGCCAAAATCAATTACGACGACTTGCTGAAAAAAATGCAGAAAGGCATCGCGGAACACAACCAGGCACGGCAGGAAAAGGGTTATCCGGCCATCACGCTCGTCGGCTGGGCCGCGCCGCCGCGTTACGATGCGGACACGCACAAGCTTTATTGGGCGAAGGATTTGAAGTTCGAGGGCGAGACGCAGGACACGCTGAATTACAGCATCCGCATGTTGGGCCGGCGCGGCGTGCTGGAGCTGAACGCCATCGCGGGCGTCGGACAGTTTGCGGAGATTGACCGGCAGACGCCGCAAATCCTCGGCATGGTGGATTTCAAGGAAGGCAACCGTTACGCAGACTTCGACCCGAAGACGGACAAGGTGGCGAAATACGGTATCGCGGCGCTGGTGGCCGGCGGCGCGCTGGCGGTGGCGGCGAAAGCCGGACTCCTCAAGGGTCTCTGGATATTTATCCTCGCGGCGAAAAAATTCATCATCATCGGCGTGATTGCCGTGGTGGCTTTCATCAAAAAGCTGTTCAATCGCGGCGGAAAATCGGAAGGCGGCACGCCGACAGTCTGAATCACTTGGCTTTTTCGCCGTAGTTGATGGCCATCGCGCCGCCGAGCAGGTTGATGACGCGGACATTTTCCAATTTCAGCGCGCGCATCTTATCCGCCACGGCGAGCTGCGCGGGATAATGTTTCAGCGATTCGAGGATGTAGGCGTAGGCCGAGGCGTCGCCGCAAAAAAGCCAGCCCATCAGCGGCACGGACATCTTCAGGTGCGTGAAATAAAGGCTGCGCCAGAGGGCGTTCGCCGGCTTGCCAAAATCCAGCACGATGAGCCGCGCGCCGGGCTTGGCCACGCGGAACATCTCGTCCAGGCCGCGCTCCCAGCTCGTCAGATTCCGCAGCCCGTAGCCGACGGTGACGGTGTCGAAGGAATTTTCTGGAAACGGAAGCTGCTGCGCGTCGCCCTGGATGAATTTCAAATTTGAGATTTGAGATTTCAAATGGCGTTGCGCGGCGACTTCCAGCATTTGCGCGCTGAAATCGAGGCCGGTGGTTTCCGCGCCGCGCTGCGCGAGGGCGAAGGCGATGTCGCCGGTGCCGCAGCAGAGATCGAGCGCGCGGTTGCCGGGCGCGACACTGGCCAGTTTTACCACACGGCGCTTCCAACTCCGGTGCAGGCCGAAGCTCTGGAGGTCATTCAGGAAATCGTAGCGGCGGGCGATGCGGG
>PLYV01000233.1:0-150 GCA_003151855.1 Limisphaerales bacterium
AACACCGCCGCCGAGCCTTGGAAATTGCCGGTGATGGTCGCGGGCATGTGCAGCTCGTCCTGGATCTGCCTGATCTTTTCCACCGCCGTGCCGAGCGCTGCGCCGGGGACAAGGTTGAAGGAAAGCGTCACGGACGGCAGTTGTCCGACG
>PLYV01000233.1:203-10996 GCA_003151855.1 Limisphaerales bacterium
GCGCGGACGCCTTGTCGCGGTCAATGTCCACGACGACCTGCGGGCTGGCGAGCAGCAGGTCACTGGTCACGTCCTGAAAAAGGTCCTTATGCTCGGCGATTTTCTGCATCAATTTCGGGGCCTGATCGAACAGCTCCTGCGTGTCGGTGTCCTGCAGGCTGAATTGATACAGCGCCTTGGTCAGCGTGCCGCCGACGCGGATGAGCGGCGGATTTTGCGGATAAACTTTCAGGCCGGGAATCTCGGCAAACTGCTGGCGCAAGTCCTGGATGATTTCCGTGACGTTCTGCTGGCGCTCGCTGCGCGGTTTCAGGCGCAGGAACATGCGGCCCTGATTGCCGGCCACGGACGAACCGCCCACACCCATGGCGGACATGAACGCGGCGACGTTCGGATTCGCCGCGACGATGGCGGCGGCCTTTTGCTGGTGCTCCTTCATCGCGTCAAACGAGGTGTCCTGCGCCGCCTCGGTGATGCAGAAAATCTGGCCGGTGTCCTCGTCCGGGAAAAAGCCCTTCGGAATCCACACGAACAAAAACACCGTGGCCACGAACGTCGCCAGCGCGATGCCGAGCGTCACGCGGCGGTGCGCCATCGCCGTGCGCAAGGTGCGTTCGTAAAGCGAGCGCAACCCGTTGAAGAAGTTTTCAAAGGCGTTGTAAATCCCGCCGTGCTTTGCCTCGCGCACGGAATGCACGAACCGGCTGCACATCATCGGCGTGAGCGTGAGCGAGACAAAGCCCGACACCAGCACCGCGCAGATGATGGTCACGGCGAACTCGTGCAGCAGCCGGCCGACGACGCCGCCCATGAAGAGCANNTGGCGTCGTCCACCACGAAGCCGACCGACAGCGTGAGCGCCATGAGCGACAGGTTGTCGAGGCTGAAGCCGAAAACCTTCATCGCCGCGAACGTGCCGACGATGGACATCGGCAGCGCGAGGCTGGGAATGACCGTTGCGGAAATGTTCCGCAGAAAAACAAAGATCACCATCACCACGAGGCAGACGGTGAGCAGCAGCGTGTTTTCCACGTCTGAGACCGACTGGCGGATGCCTTGCGAACGGTCGAAGAGAATGTCGATGTTCACCGCCGCCGGGATGGCGGCGCGCAGGTTGGGCAACTGCTTTTTGATTTCATCCACGACCGCCACCGTGTTGACGCCGGGCTGGCGCTGGACGGACAGCACGATGCCGCGCGTC
Organism: Limisphaerales bacterium; assembly: GCA_003151855.1. Taxonomy (GTDB): domain Bacteria; phylum Verrucomicrobiota; class Verrucomicrobiia; order Limisphaerales; family UBA11358; genus UBA11358. Next base: position 1,405 of record PLYV01000233.1, read on the forward strand.
TGGCCGAACCACGCGGCCACTTTGTCGTTCTGCACGCTGTCAATGACGCTGGCGACTTCCTGCAATCGCACCGGGTTGCCGTTGCGATAGGCCACGATGAGCGGGCGGAATTGCGCGGCGTTTTTCAACTGGCCGTTCGCCTGGATCGTGAACGACTGGTGCGCGCCGTAAAGCGTGCCGAGCGGCTGGTTCACGTTGCCCGCCGCGACCGCCTGCTCGACCTGATCAATGCCGAGGCCGTAGGCGGCGAGCTTATTCGGGTCCACCTGCACGCGCACGGCAAACTGCTGCGGGCCGAAGACCCCGACCTGCGCGACGCCGTTGATCATCGAGATGCGCTGCGCGAGCAGGTTTTCCGCGTAGTCGTCCACCTGCGACAGCGGCAGCGTGGCCGACGACATCGCGAGAAACAAAACCGGCGAGTCGGCGGGATTCACCTTCTGGTAGGTCGGCGGCGACGGCAAATCCGGCGGCAGTTGCTTGGCGGCGCGCGTGATGGCCGCCTGCACGTCCTGCGCCGCGCCGTCAATGTTGCGGTCAAGCGAGAACTGGATGGTGATTTGCGAAACTCCCAGCGCGCTGACCGAAGTCATCGAGTCCACGCCGGCGATTGTGGAAAACTGCTTTTCCAGCGGCGTCGCCACCGAGGACGCCATCGTGGACGGACTCGCGCCGGGCAAACTGGCGGAAACCTGGATGGTCGGAAAATCCACGCTCGGCAGATCGCTCACCGGCAGCAGATGAAAGCCGAAAATGCCGAAAAGCAGAATCGCCGCCATGACCAGCGTGGTCATCACGGGCCGACGGATGAAGATTTCCGAAACGCTCATCAGGAAAAAAGTATGAAGTATGAAGTATGAATGATGAAGTGAACGCAGAGGTGCGCCGCGCTCCGGCTTTTTTCATCATTCATAATTCATCCTTCATCATTTGCTTTTGTCTTCCACGGCGACACCCGGAGCCAAACGCAGCTGACCGTCGGTCACGACGGTTTCACCGGCCCGCACGCCCGTCGTGATGACGGTCTCGCCATTGACCGTAACGGAAGTTTTCACCGCGCGCGATTCGACAGTCTTGTCCGCCTTCACGACAAAGACGAACTGGCTGTTCTGTCCGTTTTGCACCGCCTGCGCCGGCACCACGACGGCATTGGTCAATTCCTCAAGCTGCAACGCGAGCTGCACAAACTGCCCCGGCCAAAGCAGGCCGCGCTGATTGAGGAATGTTGCCTTGAGCTGGATGGTGCCGGTCATCGCATCCACGGAATTGTCCACGAACGTCAGATCGCCCTGCGGCGGCTCGCCTTCAAGATTTTCGTAGCTGGCGGTTACCGTCAGCGTGCGCTGGCGCATCTGCTCCTGAATTTTCGGGAGCCAGCGTTCCGGCACGGCGAAGGTGGCGTAGATTGGATGAATCTGGTTGATGGTCAGCAGCACGTCGTCCGGCGATTTGACGACGTTGCCCTCGTGGAATTGCAGCCCGCCGGTGCGCCCGTCAATCGGCGCGCGGATTTCGCAGTAGCCGAGGTTCAGTTCGTCCGCCTGCACCGTCGCCGCCAGCGTGTCGCGGGCGGATTTGCTGGTGTCGAATTCATCCTGGGAGATCAACTTGTCGGCAAATAATTTTTGTTCGCGGTCGAATTGGATTTTGGCGTTTTCCAACTGCACCTGGTCGTGCGCCAGCGTCGCCTGCGCCGGGCGCGGGTCAATGGTGAAAAGCAGATCGCCTTTTTTGACTTCCTGCCCTTCCTGAAACTTCACCGCGCTGATGAGGCCGCCGATTTGCGGGCGGATGGTGACGGTGAGGATGGGCATGATATGACCGACCGGCGGCGGCTCGATGCGCACCGGCATCGTCTTTTCTGCGGCCTGGGCCGCCAAAACCGGAACGGCGGCGGCAGCCTTGGGGCCGGCCGGCCTGGAACAGCCGGCCGCCAGCGCGAACGCGGCCAGCAGCATCAGTGGCGGAAAGTTTTTTTTCACAAGTATCCAAACGGTTACAAAATGTTAAAATGGCGTCACCGTGTTTTCAAGGACGGAAACCGACCGCGATGGTTTCAAGAAAGCGCGTGTATTCGCGGCGGAATTTCGGGCTGTCGGCCGGGAGGCCGGTGATGACGCGGGTCAGTTGCGGCAGGGCGATGGGGAAAAGCGCGAGCGAGGCCAGGGCGAGGTGCAGGTGCTCCGGCTTGCAGCCGGCCAAAATGCGCCCTTGCTCCTGCTGCTGGCGGATGAGCTTGTTGGTATAAACCGCGCCGCGTCGGCGGGCCGGCCAGCTGTGCAGCTTGTCATTCATCGTCTGGAGCGATTCCCACGCCGTCAGCCGCACCCAGTCGGTGTCGTCGCAATTGTGCTGGAACAACAGTGGCAGCCCTTCGGCCACGCTGCCGTCGGCGTAGCTTTTGAAACGGGCCATGCGCTCGTTCAGCTTGAATTCCAGCACCGCGCGGAACAAATCCTCCTTGTCGCCGAAATAATGGTAAAGCATCCGCTTGTTTGCCTTCGCGTGCCGGGCGATGCTGCTGATGCGGGCGCCGGCAAAGCCGCGCGCGGAAAATTCCTTCAATGCCGCGTCCAAAATGCGGCGGCGGGTGCGTTCGGGATCGCGCACCGTCACGCCAATCAGATTTTTGCGTTGGGAAGGCACGCAAATTAAGTAACCTAACGGTTGGTTGCTGACAAGCCCGGAAGCGTCAGGCGGCGGGTGGCGGCGGCTTCTGGGAGCGGTTCAGTTCCTCGATTTCGCGCATCATCTTGTTCGCCGCGTCTTGCGAGAGGCTGTGGGAGACCGAGACGCCGAACTGCTGCTTGAGGTATTCGTCGAGCCGCAGCCATTGGCCTTGGTATTGCACCTGGCCGGTCCACGCGCAGACGGTGACAAATTCCTGAAGCCGCTCCAGCCGGAGTAAAATGACCACCACCAGAATCAGCGCCATCGCCACGGCGGTGATCAGCGTCAGCGACATGACCTGGGTGGAAACCACGTCTTCCTCCGCCTGCTGCTGGTGCTTGCTCAAAGCCTGCTGTTGTTCCTCCAGCGCCTGAAACAGGACGCTGCGGATGTGCTCCAGTTTCTCCTTGCCGCGCGCGGTCAGTGCCACCACCGAGGCGTCATTCGCCGCGTTGCCGAGGTGGGGAACGCTGTTCGGGTCGAAGACGAGTTCTTCATCCACCATTTTCGTGAGCGCGGCGAGGTTGGCCTGCTGCACGGGATCGCTGCTGGTGAGTTTTTTCAGCGACGCGAGGTCGGTGCGGATGGACTGCATCGCGCGTTGGTAGGGTTCGAGGTATTCCGGGCGACCCGTCAGCAGATAGCCGCGCTGGCCGGCCTCGGCGTCGACGATTTGCCCCTGCGTCTGCTCGAAGATGTCCAGCACCTTGTAATTCTGCATGACGTAGGTGAAGGAGCTGTTGAAGCGCCCGCCGGTCTGGTGCACCAGCCACGCCATCGCCAGCAACGCCACCATGGGCAGGGACAAGCCGAACCAGAAAAGGATTTTTTTTGTCTTGGGTGAGGGCGACATCCGGCGGGAATCTAATTCAAATCCGCTCAAATTGCAGCTTTTTCTTTGTGCCACGGCGTCGCCTGCTCGTAGGCGTGCGCGATTCTCAAAAGCGATTCCTCGCCGAACGGTTTGCCCAAAAGTTGCAGGCCGATGGGCAGCTTCGGATTCTTCGTGAAACCGCACGGCACGCTCACGCCGCAGATGCCGGCGAGGTTACACGAGATTGTGAAGATGTCCGACAGATACATTTGCAGCGGGTCGTCCGACTTCTCGCCGATTTTGAACGCCGCCGTCGGCGTGGTCGGCGTCACGATGGCGTCCACGGTTTCAAACGCCTTGAGAAAATCGTTGCGGATGAGCGTGCGGACTTTCTGCGCGTGCAAATAATAAGCGTCGTGATAGCCGCTGCTCAAAACGTAGGTGCCGAGAATGATCCGCCGCTTCACCTCCGGCCCGAAACCTGCGCCGCGTGTCTGGCCGTAAAGTTCGATCGGGTCCGCGCCGTCCACGCGGGCGCAATAGCGGATGCCGTCGAAGCGCGCGAGGTTCGCCGACGCCTCGGCGGTGGCGATGATGTAATACGTCGCCACTGCGTAATCCGTGTGCGGCAAAGAAATTTCCACAATCTCCGCGCCGAGTTCCTGAAATTTTTTCACGGCGGCAGCCACGGCGGATTTCACCTCCGCGTCGAGGCCGCCAATCATGTATTCCTTCGGCAGGCCGAGTTTCATCCCGCGAATATCGCCGGTCAAAGCCTTCGTGTAATCCGGCACCGGCTGCGGCACGCTCGTCGAATCGCGCGGATCCACGCCGCTCATCACGCCGAGTAGCGTCGCCGAGTCGCGCACATCCTTGGTGAACGGCCCGATTTGGTCCAGCGAACTGGCGAACGCCACGAGCCCGTAGCGCGAAATCCGGCCGTAAGTCGGCTTCAAACCGACGCAGCCGCACAGCGCCGCCGGCTGGCGGATGGAACCGCCGGTGTCCGAGCCGAGTGACGCGATGCATTCGTGCGCCGCGACCGCCGCCGCCGAACCGCCGGACGAGCCACCGGGAATGCGCGTGATGTCCCACGGATTTTTTGTCGCGCCGAACGCGGAATTTTCCGTGGAGCTGCCCATCGCGAATTCATCCATGTTCAACCGGCCAAAAACAATCGCGCCTGCGGCCTGCAGCTTTTCAATCGCCGTCGCGTCGTAGGGTGAAATGAAATTGCCGAGGATTTTCGACGCGCAGTTCAGCGGCTGGTTTTTTACCGCGAGCACATCCTTCACCGCAATCGGCACGCCGAGCAACGGTTTGTTCTCGCCGGCGGCGATAGCTTTGTCCGCCTTCTCGGCCTGTGCGAGTGCGTCGGCGGCATTGAAACTCAAGAACGCATGGATTTTTCCATCCACGCGGGCGATCTGATCGAGGCACGCCTGCGTGGCTTCGCGCGCGGAGACCTCGCGCTGGGCGAGCTTGGCGGACAGTTCGGAAATGGTGAGCTGGTTGAGCATGGAAATTTTTAACCACGAAACACACGAACTGCACGAAAAAGGATTTTGATTTCGTGTGTTTGGTGTGTTTCGTGGTTCATCTTTTTATTCGACGATCTTGGGGACGATGAACAGTCCGTTGGACTGGCGTGGCGCGTTGCGGAGCGCCTCGTCGTGCGGGAGCGACGGGCGGATTTCGTCGGCGCGGGTGACATTGACCAGCGGCACGGCGTGGGCGGTCGGCTCAACGTCCGTCACGTCCAGCTCGCGAAGTTTTTCGATGTAGCCGAGGATGCTGCCGAGCTGCGCGGACAGTTTTTTTTCCTCGTCTGGCGTCAGCGCCAGCCGCGCGAGGTGCGCGACGTATTTCACGTCAATTTCTCCGGTTGCCATGAAATGAGTTTCAAGTTTCAGGTGGCAAGTTTCAAGTTGAAACCTGAAGCCCGGTGGAATTCCAAATTGAAGATTGGAAATGGGAAATGAATCACTCCTCGTCGAACTTGCGCTGCACAAGCGCCTCGAGTTCGGCGAGCGCGGCGGCGGCGTCCGCGCCCTTGACGTGCAGCGTGACTTTGCTGCCGGGGCCGGCGGCCAGCATCATCAAACCCATGATGCTCTTGCCGTTGATCTTTTCGCCGTCCTTTTCCACGAAGATGTCGCTGCCGTAGCGGTTGGCGGTCTTGACGAATAGCGCGGCGGGCCGGGCGTGGATGCCCGACTTGTTGAGGACGGTCACTTCCTTGGTGAGGAGCTCGGCGTCCGTGGCTTTCTTGGCGCTCATGCGGTTGTTCATCGGGATAATAGACCAGCGCGGGGGTTTTCGCCAGTAAAAATCAGGTCATTTCGCCGGCGCGGGCGGCACCGGCGCGGTGGGGTTCATCTGCGCGAGCAGGCGGTTGTTCAAATCCTCGGCGGCGTTGTAGCCGGACTTGCGCAGCTTGATCTGGAATGCCGCGACCTCAATGAGCCGCGCGATGTCGCGGCCCGGACGCACCGGAATGATGACGTGCGGGATGTCCACGCCCAGCACCTTGACGAATTCCTGCTCCATGCCCAGCCGGTCCACGTCCGTGACATCGTCCCACGGCTTGAGCGTGACGATGAGGTCGAGTTTCTTATCCTTGCGGATGGCCTTCACGCCGAACATCTGCGCGACGTTGATGATGCCGATGCCGCGCACTTCCATGTGGTCGCGCGTGAGTTCGGAACTGGTGCACAGCACCACGCGGCCGTCCACCAGCACGCCGCGCACCACGTCGTCGGCGACGAGACTGTAGCCGCGTTCAATGAGCGCGAGGACGGATTCGCTTTTGCCCACGCCGCTTTCGCCTTTGATGATGACGCCCACGCCGAGGATGTCCACCATGCAGCCGTGTTCGCTGGTGCGCGGGGCGAACATCATCTCCAGCTCCAGCGTGGCCTTGTTGATGAATTTCATCGTGACCAGCGGCGTCTGGAAGATGGGCACGCCGGCCTGAGCGGCGGCGGCGAGAAACTCCTTGTCCGGCTTCAGCCCGCGGCTGAACACCACGCACGGAATCTTGTAGGCGAACAAATAAGCGTAGCGCGCCTCGCGCTCCTCGTGCCGCTGTTCGCGCAGATAATAAACTTCCGCGTGGCCCATGACCTGCATCCGCTTGTAAGCGAAGTAGCGCGTGAAGCCGCTCAACGCCAGACCGGGGCGGTTGACGGTCGGCTCGCGGATGACGCGCTCCAGGCCGGCCTCGCCGGCGAGCAGCTTCATTTCCAGGGACGCACCCTGTTCCTTGAAAAACTGGCCGACGGTGACAGATGGGCGTTCCATTTTTTAATTGAGATTAAGATTACGATTAAGAATAGGATTACGAACGAAACTCTTAATCATAATCGTAATCCTAATCTTAATCCGGTTTTCGGCTATAAATTAAATTCCGGCCCCAGATAAATCTCCCGCGCCTTCGGATCGTTCGCGAGAAATTCCGCGCTGCCGGCCACCAGCACCTGGCCTTTGTGGATGATGTAGCCGCGGTCAATCAGCTTCAGCGTCTCGCGCACGTTGTGGTCGGTGATCAAGATGCCGAGGCCGCGCTCCTTCAGCCGGCGCACGATCTTCTGCACCTCGTAAACCGCAATCGGATCAATGCCGCTGAATGGCTCGTCGAGCAGCAGCAGCTTCGGACTCGTCACCAGCGCGCGGGTGATTTCCAAGCGCCGCTTTTCGCCGCCGCTCAACTGATACGCCTTGCTCTTGCGGATGGGCGTCAAATCCAGTTCCTCCAAAAGATATTTCAGCCGCACGTCGCGCTCGGCGCGGGATAATTTGCACGTTTCCAAAATCGCCAGGATGTTTTCCTCAACGGTCAGTTTGCGGAAAACCGACGGCTCCTGTGTGAGATAGCCGATGCCCAGCCGCGCGCGCTTGTGCATCGGCAGGCCGGTGATGGCGCGGTCTTGAAAGGTGACGCGGCCCTCGTCCGGCTTGATGAGGCCGACCACCATGTTGAAGGTTGTCGTCTTGCCCGCGCCGTTCGGGCCGAGCAGGCCGACGATTTCGCCGGCGCGCACGTTCACCGACACGCCGTTGACGACGCGGCGGGTGCGGTATTCCTTCACCAGTTTTTCCGTGGCGAGCAGCGCACCGTTTTCGGTCGGGACAGAGTTCATTTCAAAAAGTTGAGCATCGGTGCATTCGTGTCGCCTTCGCCACCAAGACCGGCGGAGGACTTCATAATCGGCCCGATGAACGAAAACTTGTTCCGCGCACGATCCCAGATCATCGGCTCGCTTTCAATCGTGCTTTCTTTCGTCACCACTTTCGGGCTGCCGGAGAAGGTCACGGTTTCGTTGGTCTCGGTGTTCACGACCTTGTAATCATACACCGCCCGCGCCGCCGTGACGTGGTAGGTCTGGCCTTTTTCATCCGTGAAATCCACCACCACGTTTGTGTCCGCGAGGACGTGGTTCAGGTGCGAACCGGAATCCGGCAAATCAATCACCAGCCACGCGCAGGTCAATTTTACATCCGGGTCCTGGACGACAACGTGGCCGCGATAAATGCCCTGACGGATGTTCATGTCGAAATCCGCCGCGTCCGAGGTGATCACCGTCGGTGCGCGCGGCTTGGCCGGCACGTTGGTGCCGGCCACCGCCGTCGTGGCGGGTGCCGCTGACAATGCCGTCGGCAACTGCGCCGAGGCTGCGCCGCAAACTCCGAGCGCGAGGAACAAAAATAATTTTTTCATGTTGCGTTCATTTTCACCGCCGGCATTTCGATCACCGTTCGCACGCGGTTCGAAATGGTGAGAAACTGGTCGTTTTGCCGCCAAAGAAAGCCTTCGCCCTCGACGTGAAACTTGCCGTCGCCGGTCTCAAGTTCCAGCCGGCCCGCCGAGTTCGCCACGCCGTCGAACGGCGCGAACGTGCATTGCGGCGCGCGCACCGTCATCTCCAGCGTGCCGTCCTCGCGGAACGTCTCGATGCGCATCAGCCGGATGTCCTGCAGGCTGCCGGGCAGCGACGTGACCTCCGCGCCGGACAGCCGCAGCTTGACCTGCTGCTCGTGCGGCGCCTCGAAATACGATTCCGTCGTGAAATCCCGGCCATGCCCAGTCGGTAGCTTCTGCGCCGGCTGCTGCGCGCGAACCGCCGGCGGCGCGAGGAGCAAAAGCATCGCGCCCGCCAGCCAGCAAAATGTTGCCGCGCCTATTTTCATGCCGAATATTTTTCCACGAACGGCTGCCATTTTTTCTGCGACCGCAAAATCAGTTCCACCGCCTCGCGCACCGCGCCGCGCCCGCCAAAATTTTTTGTGACGTAATGCGCCGCCGCTTTTGCTTCCGCTACGCCGTCGCCCACGGCCACGGCGAAACCGGCGCGCGTCAGCGGACCGAGGTCAATGATGTCATCTCCGACAAAGCAAACGTCGCTCCAGTTCAATTTTTGTTCCGCGAGCAACTGTTCGATTGCGCCGGTCTTGCTGATGTTGTCGCCTTGCTGGACGAGAAAATCAATCTTCAATTCCTCCGCGCGCATTTTGGTTGCGAGCGACGGGCGCGCGGAAACCCAGCCAACTTTCAGACCCGCGCGCCGCGCGACGACGAGGCCGAGACCGTCGCGGATGTTGAACCGCTTGAACTCGCGTTCGCCGCCGATGAAAATCGAGCCGTCGGTCAAAACGCCATCCACGTCGCACAGGAATAATTTGATGCGCGACAGCCTTGATTTCAGCGATGCTGTTATTTTTTTTGCCATGTTCAGCGGGCGGCGGTTGAGGCTGGAGAATGGAAGTTGGCGGATGGCCGGACGTGCGTGTTTGCCATCTTCAATCCTCGTTTTCATTCAGCGAACAGCCTTAAATATCTTTAACAACCCGCGCAGCGTCGCGTTCATCTGCGCGAGCGGAATCATGTTTGGCCCGTCGCTCATGGCCTCGTCCGGCTTGGGATGCGTCTCGATGAAGAGGCCGTTCGCGCCGACCGCGAGCGCCGCGCTGGCCAGCACCGGTGCGAACTCGCGCTGGCCGCCGGACTTGTCGCCGCCGCCGCCGGGCTGCTGCACGGAATGCGTGGCATCGAACACCACCGGAAAGCCGAAGCTCTTCATCACCGGAATCGAGCGCATGTCGGCCACG
>PLYV01000053.1 GCA_003151855.1 Limisphaerales bacterium
CCGGCCACGCGGATTTCGGCGGCGAAGTCGAGCGCATCATGAACATGATCGACGGCGTGCTGCTCGTGGTGGATTCCTCGGAAGGTCCGCAGGCGCAGACGCGCTTCGTGCTCCGCAAGGCGCTCGAGGCCGGCGCCAAGCCCATCGTCGTCATCAACAAGATTGACCGCGAGAACGCCAATCCGAAAAAAGTTCTCGACCTCGTGTTTGAACTGTTCATGTCGCTCAACGCGACGGACGAGCAGCTCGACTTTCCGTTCATCTACGCTTCCGCCAAGGCCGGTTACGCCAAGGTGGAACTCGACCACGTCAGCGGCACGATGGAGCCGTTGTTCGATGCGATCGTGAAACACATTCCGCCGCCGCGCGCCAAGGCCGGCGAAGGTTTCCAGTTGCTCGTGGCCAACTTGGATTACAACGATTACGTCGGTCGTATCGCGTTCGGCAAAATTGTCGAAGGCAAAATCAAAATTGGCGATCCGGCCATCTGCCGCCACGGCAACGGCAAGATTTCCAAGGGCAAGATCACGATGATCTACCATTTCGAGGGCATGAAGCGCATCGAAATCCAGGAAGCCCACGCCGGCGACATCGTCGGCCTCGCGGGTTTCGAGGAAGTGTTCATCGGCGAAACGATTTGCGATTCCGAATTGCGCGCCACCCTGCCCTACATCCCGATTGATCCGCCGACCATCCAGATGGAATTCGCCGTAAACGACGGACCGCTCGCCGGCCAGGACGGCAAACTCGTCACCGCGCGCCACATCTGGGATCGCCTCGTGAAGGAAATCCGCACCAACGTCGCGCTGCGCATCGCGCAGACGGCCGACCCGAAGATTTTCGCGGTCAGCGGGCGCGGCGAAATGCAGATCGCCATCCTCGTCGAACAGATGCGCCGCGAAGGCTACGAAGTCCTCGTCTCGCGTCCCGAAGTGCTCTGGAAAAAAGGTCCCGCCGGCGAATTGCTGGAGCCGATTGAAAAGCTGTTCGTGGAAATCCCGAACGACTGCCTCGGCACCATCATGGAAAATCTTTCCAACCGCAAGGCGCAGATCACCAATATGGCGCACGTCGGCAACCAAGTCTCCGTCGAGGCCCTCGTGCCGATGCGCGGACTGATTGGCTTCGAGACCGACCTCGTCAACTCCACCAAGGGCATGGGCGTGATGAGCCATCTCTTCCACGAATACGGCCCGGACTGCGGCGAGATTGCCGCGCGCAAGAACGGTTCGCTCGTCAGCATGGACGCCGGCGAGGCCACCAGCTACGCGCTGAACATGGTGCAGGAACGCGGCCGCCTGATGATCGAGGCCGGCGACATGGTTTACGCCGGCATGATCGTGGGCGAAAACGCCCGCGAGAACGACATTCCCGTGAACCCTGTGAAGGAAAAGCGCCTGACCAACATGCGTTCGCAGGGCGACGGCAAGGGCATCGCGCTCTCGCCGCCGATGAAGCTCTCGCTCGAACGCGCGCTGGAATACATTGACGTGGACGAATACGTGGAGGCCACGCCGAAGAACCTCCGCCTCCGCAAAAAGGAACTGGACGAAACCAAGCGCAAGCGCGGCGAAAAATCCCGCTCCATCAAGTTCGTGCAGGAATAAGCAGACTGCCGCTTTCAAAAATCCCCGGCCGCCAGGTCGGGGATTTTTTCTGTTCAGGATTTGGTCGCGGGCAGGCCCAGATAATCCATGCCGACGAGGCAGACGTCGTCGTCGAATTCGCCGTTCAGCGAGAAGCTGCGGACGACTTCCACCAGTTCATCAAACATTTCGCGGGCCGGGCGGGCGAGCAGGCTTTTCACGTCATGCAGCAGGCGCTCCTGCGAATACAGTTCCTCGTTCCGCCCCAGCACCTCAAAGATGCCGTCGGTGAAGAGCATTACGAAATCGCCGGGCTGGATGGGAATCTCCGTCGTGGTATAGACCGGGTCCGCAAACAGGCCGAGCGCGGGCTGGCTCTTGCCGGCGGCGTTGGCCAGCGGCTTCACGGAGCTGTCGGCGCGGCGCACGAGCAGCGGCTTGGGATGGCCGGCGTTGGCGAAGCGCAGCGTGCCGGCGGCGCAGTCGGCCACCAGGTAAAAGGCGGTGGTGAGCATCGGTGAACCGGTGTTCTTGAGGATGCTGCACAGGTCGAAGTTCAGTTTGCGGAGAAAGGTCGCCGGGTCGAGCGCGAAGGGTTTCAGCTCCTCGGCCAGCGCCCGGATCATGGCCGTGACCAGCGCGGCGCGGACGCCATGGCCGGTGACGTCGCAGATGAGCACGCCGGCTTCCGTGGGGGAAAGCTGCGAGACGGAGAAAAAATCGCCGCTGACGGATTGCGCCGGCTCATAGCGGTGGAGGAATTGCAGCGCGCTCTGCTCCGGCCCGGCGTCCAGCGGGAACAGCGGATATTGCTGGGGCAGCATGGCGAGCTGGACTTCGCGCGCGGTGCGGAGGTTCTCCTCCATGACGGCGTTTTTGGCGCGCAATTCCTCGCGGCTGCGGGCCAGATCGGCGGTGGTGCGGCGGATCTGCTCCTCAATGCGGATTTTTTCGGTGATGTCCCAGAACATCCCCTGCAGGCCGATGACCGCGCCGGTCTCGTCGCGCAGCGGCGTCTTGATGACGTGGTGGTAAAGTTTTTCGTCGGTGCTGATGAGCCGGGTTTCCTCGGTGATCTCCATCGTCTCGCCTTTTTCCATGATGGCAAGGTCGTCGCGCCAGTATTTTTCCGCCAGCGAGCGCGGGAACAGGTCGAAGTCCGTCTTGCCCAGCAGATCTTCGATCTTCCGATTGATGTATTTGCAGTAGGTCTGGTTGGCAAAGGTGAATTTCCCGTTGATGTCCCGGCGGAACACGCCCTGCGGCATCGTCTCCACCAGCGAATGGTAAAGCGACTCGGAATGTTTCAACGCCTCCGCCATCTGCCGCTGCTCCGTGATGTCCTCGACCGTGCCCTCGTAATACAGCAGCCGTCCCTGCCCGTCGCGGAAGGCGTGGCAGTTCTCCTTGATCCAGATGATGCTGCCGTCCTTGCGGTAGATCTGCGACTCAAAGCCGTTCAAGGTGTCGTGCTCCTGCATCAGCCGCACGAACTCCTCGCGGCGGCCGGGTTCCACATACAGGCTGCGGCTGATGTCCTTGATGTTCGCCATCAGCTCCACCGGCGAGCCGTAGCCGTAAATTTTCGCCAGCGCGACATTCGCCAACAGGTAATGACCGTCCACCGTCGTGCGGAAAACGCCTTCCACCAGATGGTCGAAGATGCCGTAGTAATTCTCCTTCTCCGCGATGATCGCGAGCTGTTCCTCGTGGCGCGCCACGGAGCAGGAAACGGCGTGCCGCAGCGTGTCCGCCGCCAGCGTTTCGCGGCCCAGATAATCCTGCGCGCCGCTGAACACCGCCTCGGCCAGAAACGATTCGTCCCCGCCCGGCCCGATGACGATGAGCGGCAACTGCGGCGACTGGGTGGTGAGCGAGGTGATCTGGAAGAGCGCGGCGGCGTTCGCCTGGGAAATCTCAAACAGCAGGGCGTTGAACCGGTTGGTGGCCACCATCGCGAGGCCGGCGTCGGCGGTCGGCTCCACCGTCACCTCGGTGTCCGGGCCGACACCAAGCAGCAGTTCGCCGATGCGCCGCGCCATTTCCGCGTCGCCGCTGATGAGCAGGATTTTCAGTGGACTGTTTTCCATGCCGATGACCATCCGCAAAATACCGTTTCCCCGCCCGCCCGCAAGTGCGTTGCGCACGGATCGTTTTTGAGTTTGCGCTTGCCAAACGCGGGGAATTGGGTTTGAAATGCCACCAGTCATAAAGCCCGTTGGAAAACCATCAACCTCATGTCAACCAAGCTTATGAAAACTCCCGCTGAAATCCGCAACTTCGCCATCGTCGGCCACGCCTCGTCCGGAAAAACGCTGTTGAGCGAGGCGATGCTTCGCTGCGCCGGGGTCATCTCGCGCATGGGAAGCATCGCCGACGGCACCACCGTGTCCGATTATCACGTCAGTGAGAAACAACGGCAGATTTCCGTCTCCGCCACGCTGATGCACGCCGACTGGGCGGGGAAAAAGTTCAACCTGATTGACACGCCCGGCTACCTCGATTTCATCAGCGAAGGCCTTGGCGCTTTGCGCGTCGGCGATTTCGCGCTGGTGGTTATTCACGCGCAGCATGGCCTCGGCGTGGGCACCGACCGCGTCTGGAACTACGCCACCGGCTACGGCATTCCGAAAATGATCGTGGTCAATGCGCTCGACCGCGAGAACGTGGATTTCGACGCCGTGCTGAAAGCCACGCAGGAACATTTCGGCCGGCACGTCTTTCCGTTGAGCGTGCCGGTGAACGTCGGCCCAGGCTTCAACAAAGTTTTGGACGTGCTGCGCAACGAGATTGTGACCTACGCCACCGACGGTTCCGGCAAATACACCGAGGAACCCGCCACCGGCGAACTCGGCGAACGCGTGAAGCAACTGCACAACGAACTCATCGAGCACATCGCCGAATCCGACGATGGGCTGATGAACAAATATTTTGAGCAAGGCGGTTTGTCGGAGGAGGAGTTCCGCGCCGGCATCCACGCGGCGGTGCAGAAAGAATTGTTCATCCCGCTCTTCGCCGTTTCGGCGGAAAAAAATGTCGGCGTCGCGCGGCTGATGGATTTCATCGCCAAATACGGCTCGTCGCC
>PLYV01000006.1:0-242 GCA_003151855.1 Limisphaerales bacterium
GACCATTTCTGGTTGCCCCCACCGTTCGTCTGCCACAGGTAAACGAGCGCGCCATTGGCCGTCGAGGCGCCGAAAACGTCCAGGCACGAGCTGGTCGTGTAATTCGGTGCGATCCGGAACTGCCCGACTTCGCTCGAAGTCAGCTTGAACTGTTGGTTGCTTTTATTCGAAGCATAATCATAGATCTGCACAACGGTCCCATTGGTCGAGCTACCGCCATTGATGTCCAGTGACCGGCCGCT
>PLYV01000006.1:319-3779 GCA_003151855.1 Limisphaerales bacterium
GGTGGCCCGGTTCTTGAAGTAGTAGTAGCCAGAATCCGACGCCACCGGTTGCCATTGCTGGTTGTAGCTGCCCGACAAACCCCACTGTTTCACCACGGATCCATTGGTCGTGTAGCCGAAGCCGTCCAGATACAGACCGCTGGTCTGGTTCTGGATATAGTAATACCCGGAATCCGAGGACACCAGTTGCCAGTTCAGGTTGGCGCTGGTCACTTTGGCCCATTGCCCCATCGTCGTGCCGGCACTGGTGGAACCGCCGCTATCGTCAATGACCAGCCCAGAGGTGCGGTTCTTGATGCAATACCAGCCGTTGGTGGTGGCGGGCGGGGTCGGGGTAGTGGAGACGGTGCCGGACACGTTGGCGAAGTTATTCCACGAATAGGTTTTTCCAGAGACTACAATGCTTCCGGACGAGCCCAAGCCGGAAAAACTGTTGCCGCTGGCCGTGTTGCCGTTGATCTGTTGAAGCGTGCCAGTCAGAGTGAAAACCAGCGTATTTTGGCCGCTTCCGCCGCCGTCTATTGTGTTGTCAATGGTCGGCAAGCCATTGATATAAACCGTGTTGACACCGCCACCCAGGTAGAACCACCCATGCACGTCTCCAGAATCAACGACTGTGGTGTTGCCGCCCCAGCCCAGACCAATGGCAGCCGGGTTGCCGGTGATCGTGCCCGTGTTGGTGAAATAGCAATTGCCGCACTGGCCGGGGCCGTAGGAGTAGTTATTTATCCCAACGGCATAGCCGGGGTTGGCAACGATCGTGCCCGAATTGGCAAATCGGATCGTGCCGACGGCGCTGTCATTTTCGATTTCGATGCCCCACGTTCCGGGACCGGTTTTGGTGATCGTCCCGCTGTTGTAGAGGGTGCAGTCGCCATTGTCAGCGCCGAAGTAAATCGTGTTAAGATCCCCTTCTGAACTCAGGTTGGTCACGCAGATGGTGCCGGAATTGATGAGGGTCGCCGCACTGCCCTCGGCCCATTCGTCAACACCGTTCATGTTGTTGGTGCAATTGCCGCCAGGGGCGCTGGCCGTGATCGTGCCGTGGTTCTCCACATAGAGGGGAGATCCGCCGTTGCCGGAGTATGAAAACAGGTTGACGCCCTGTGAAATAGTCTGGTTGGCCTCGACTCCCTGCCTGCCGCCAGTGGCGACCGCCGTGATTGTGCCATTATTGACAACGCTCGCCGTTTGCCCCGCCCAAACGCCATTCGCATACCATTGGGCGGTTGCGCTCATGGTTCCCCCGGCGTTGTTGTTGATAGTGGCCCCCGCACCACTCACATACACCCCATACGCTGCGCCGTCGTTGTTCAGCACCTGCCCGTTGCACACGCCAGAATTGTTGACGGTGGCATTCTGTATGGACCAAATTCCCGCCGCATACGCCTCGCCGTATCCCGTGACAATGCTTTGCATGGTTCCGCCGGAATTGTTATTGACGGTGGCACCATCGGCACCATCCACCAGCACACCCACTCCGACATAGTAATCCCCCGACTGGCCGCCATTCGAGCCGACCAGAGGACCAGTGGTTCCAGGCAAGGTGGAGGTGTTATAGGTCAATGACCCGGAATTGTTGAGGGTTCCCGACGAGGTAACTTCGGTGTTGCCATAGTAGTGGAGTGTTCCCCCATTCCATGGCGACTGTTGGACGTTGGAAAATTGCGCCAACGCGTTCGGTGCCGGCAGGGCGCACAGCGCTGCCAGAAGTCCAGCCCCTAGAACGGAGCGTTTCATTGTATTCCACCGACGACCGGCTTTCTCAAGCACAGCCTTTCGGCATGGGGATTTCGCTGCATTTGATTTCATGTTTTTATCTTCTTTCTATTTTGTTTTTTGTTACTGCTACCATCACTCAAAAGTGGGGCAGACCCGAAGGTCTGCCCCCATGACCTTTCAATCACTAACGCTTGTGTTTGGTTTAAGACGGTTAAGACGGAATGGTTCCGATTAAGTTCATGGATTGCTGGGCTTTTATTTCAACAGGGCGGCAAGGTCATGAGAAGACGAATCATTATTCATTTGCGGACAATGTCATTCATTTGCGGACATTTGGGGTCTAAGAGTCTGTCTGAAAATGTGGCGGCATCTTGCCACCCGGAAAAACCGTCCACCTGTCGGAACACTTGGGCTTCAGCATAACTTACCTGGTGGCGACGCAGTTCCGCCGGGCTGGAAGCCCCGGCTCTACGTCAGCCAAGATGGCTGCCGCCACCATTTCAGACAGGCTCTAAACCGGGGACATTACAGTTTGAATAACCACGAAACACACAAAAATGGGGATGAAAGGAAGTTTTCTTGAAGGCGGGCGAGAAACACTAAAGGGTGTGCGGCATTCGGGGAATGGGAGATGGATATTGGCTCATCTCGTTGGTTCTGCCTGGTGTTTCTTTCGGGTGTTTCGTGGTTCAAAAAAATCGTTCCGGGTTAAACAGGGTTGACTCGCGGTTGCTGGGAAGGACAGATGCCCGTTTGGTGTTTGTAGTGGCGGGTGAAGTTGCTTTGCTGCTTGTAACCCAGGCAGGCTGCCGTTTCCTTGACGGAGGAGCCATCGCACAACAACTCATGGGCGTTGCGCTGGCGCTGTTCCTCCAGCCAGTTCCGGGTATTTTTGCCCATGTGCCGGAGAAAGTGTCGGTGCAAGGTGCGCACCGAGACACCGCATAGCTTCGCCAAGGCCGAGGCCGACCATTGGGCCTGCCGCGCGAGTTCCGGCCAGTTTTGGATATGTTTCAGGCGGGAAGTGTTCATGCCGGTCCCTTCAGGTTGTTGACATCGGTCATCATGGTTGTCCATGTGCCGCCTCATACTTCATCGCTGAGTCATAAATTGAGTTTCCAAACATCTCAAAAGTGGGGCAGACCCGAAGGTCTGTCCCCCCATGACATTCTAAGCACTACGCTTGTTTTTAACTCAAGGCTTTTGAAAAGACCATTTCTGGTTGTCCCCACCGTTCCACTGCCACAGGTTGACGATCCCGCCATTAGCCGTCGAGGCGCCGTAAACGTCCAGGCACGAGCCAGGCGCGCAATTCGGCGTGATCCGGAACTGCCCAACCTCGGTCGAAGTGAACTGGAACTGTTGGCTGTTTTTATTCGTAGCATAATCATAGATCTGCACAACGGTCCCATTGGTATTGATGTCCAGTGACCGGCCGCTCTCCACCCCGATGATCTTGTAAATCCCGTTGCCGGTGTCCGTCAACTTCCACTGTTGATTGCCACCGCCATAGTAAGACCACTGATTAATCTGCTGGCCGTTGGCATCATGTTGGCCGGGGGTTTCCAACGACAGACCGCTGTTTTGGGAGATGAGCTTATACGTCCCGTCCACTGGCTGTAACGACCACTGCAGGTTGGAGCTGGTCACACTGCTCCACTGTTTTAACGCGGCGCCATTGGCCGCCGCCCCGCCGCCGTCCAGACACAGGCCGGTGGCCCGGTTCTTGAAGTAGTAG
>PLYV01000074.1:0-18017 GCA_003151855.1 Limisphaerales bacterium
TCGAGCATTACGCGGGCAACTTCCCGCTCTGGCTCGCGCCGGACCAGGTGCGCGTCATCACGCTCAACGATGACGAAGCTTTGATCAACTACGCCAAGCCCATCGTGGCCGAGCTGCGCGCAAACATGGTGCGTGTGGATTCGGATTTCAGCGCCACGCCGTTCAAGGCGAAGATTTCCAACGCGGAACAATTACGCGTCCACACGATGCTCGTCATCGGCGGCCGCGACATGGAAGCAGGACAAGTTTCCGTGCGCCTGCACCATGGCGGCCCGCAAGGCGCAAAGCCGAAGGCGGAAGTCGTGGCGGACATTCTCGCCAGCATCAAAGAGCGGCGGGGATAGTTCGAACGCGGCGGGCGTGAAATCCGTCAAAGATGAGTTTATGAAAACCATCAAATTTTTGCTGGTCCTGCTGCTCGTGGCGGGGACGGTCATTGTTATTGTGACGTTGCACCAGAAAAAGACCGAGGCGGCGAGAATTGAATCCGAGACCAAGGCTGCCGTGACAGACCTGGCCAGGATCAGCGCGCAAACGGCTGGTGAAATGGCGACGAACGTGGCCCGCATCGCGACCAATGTCGCCGCCAAAACCGGGGTGCTGGCCTCGAACGCGGTGAAAAAAGTGGCGGACGTGACGACCAATGTGGTGGACGAGGCAAAACAAAAGCTGGAAGAGCCCTCGCACTGAACTTTCCTGTTCAAACCTGAAAACCGGATGATCCACAGCTACTGGGCCACGTTTGCGGCATTGATCGCGACGCCCTTCGAGCATATCACGCTCGTCTGGGGCATCGTGCCGCTTTACTTCGGCCTGCTGCTGAACGAGCTGACCTCGGACAAGGCGAATTTCCGGACGGCTATCCAGACCGGCTTCAGTTTTCTCTGGGCCGGCGCGCAGTGGCTGTGGCCGTATTTCTCGCACCAGATGAATCTGCCGCCGATCCGGGTCGCCACGTTACCGGTGAATTTTCTGGTGACGTTCCTGACCATCGGCCTTGGCGTGGTGGCGCTGATCAGCGGGTTGCGGAAAAGATTTCCGAAATACGTCCGGTTCCTCGGTCACACGCGGTTCGCGAATTATTTCATGATTACGATATTTCCCATTCAGGCGCATTACCTCGTCTGGACCTGGGAGCGGCTCGCGGCGATCGTCGTTTTTGCCGTGCCATTCTGGCTGGTGCTGCATTTCGGCCTGATGCCGGTGCGCAAACAGAAATGACCGGCGGCGCCGGGAAAGCGGTTGTGTGGCTGCCGCGTTTTATTTTTTCCCGGCGGCGAGGGTTTCGAGCAAATCACATTCCGGTGACCAGACCCACGCGCGGAAAAGCAAAATATCGCCGTTGCTTTGCGCGGTGGTGATTGCCGCCCAGTTGTCGGCGCAATCGCTGATGTCCAGCGCTTGAAACGCGCCGGGGAAAAATTTTCGTGCCCATTTGCCGGCGGTCGGCGCGGCATTTTTGCGCAGCGAAACATACGGCGCGCTGAAAGCGGCGTAAGGCAGGCCGTGGTGTTCGGGAATCAGCAGCACGTCCGGTCGCTGTGCGGCCACGCGGCGGAGTTGCCAGAGTTCGTCGGGCCGCCAAAGGCCGCTGTTCGAGTCCACATAAAACAGCGTCGCGCCCCAGTGCTGGCGGGCGCAGTCAATTTTCTCCAGCAGGTTTTTTTCGAGGTTGAGCGCGACCGACTGGTTGGGCAGGTCGAATTGGTCGAACGTCAATGTCTGCGGGCGGATGGTGACACCGACGCGCAGGCCGGCATCGCGCAGGCGCGCGAAAAATTCATCCGCCGCCGCCGCCATTTCCGGCGCGAGCCGGTCAAGCGCGCGCGGGTCGCCGATGAATGAGGTTTTGTGCGGGAATTGTTCGCCTTCCAAATCCCAGACGATGACGCCCTGCGCGCCGGTGCGCTTGAGGATGACAAGGCTGCGGTCGGTGTAGGCGCGCAACATCGCGCGGAAACGTTCCGCGCCGCCCGCGCCGGTGAAGTCGAGACTGCGGTCGTTGAACCAGCCGCGCGGGTTGGTGGCGGAGGAATGATAATTTGACGCGAGGAATAAAACGCCGACGGGCCGGCGGTCGGCCCAGCGAAGGCGAACCGGTTGGAAGAACAGCAGCCAAGCAATCGCCACGATGACGAGCAGCAAAATTCCGGCGGTTAGGGTAAGGTGCTTTTTGCTCCGCCCGCTTCGGCGCGCGGGGCGGAGGGGAAAAATCTGCGGCACCGGGACGCGGGTTTTGCAATGCGGGCACTTGACCCGGTGACCGCGATGGCGTTCGTCGCACTGGAGTTCGCGCTGACAGGCGGGGCAGAAAATTTTGATCTTGGCCATGCGGCAATTCAAGCCACGAATTTTTCCGGCGGGAAAAGTGGTGCTTCTATTTAACTGCGCCCGAAACTTTTTTCAAGGACAATGGCCTCGCGACGCCATAAATCAGGGAAAATGCGTCCTCTTTCGAGTTGGCTGTGAGCTTCCACTGGCTGCTCATGTGTGCGCAGGCGATGCCGTTGGAGACAAGGTTCGAGCAGTTTTGGCGGGCGTGGCTGGGCTGCACAGATTGTGCAAAGGGTGTTTTTGCGTTCTTCCCAAAACGGTTGAACCAAAATAGAATCAGAAAAATGAACATCCAGCATCAGGGCTCCACCGCCATCGTGACCGGCCTGCAGGAGCTGGTTGCCGCCAACGCCGCACAGGTGCGCGATGAAATCCACGCCGCGCTGCCGCCGCCGTGCGTGAACCTCGACCTCGACCTTTCGACCTTGAGCTTCCTGGATAGCAGCGGGCTCGGCACACTGGTCTCGCTGCACAAGACGCTGCGTTCGCGCAACGGCACCGTGCGGCTCATCCGGCCGGCGGCGAACATCCGGCAGGTTTTGGAACTGACACGGCTGCATCACGTTTTTGAAATCACGCCGTGACTTCCAATGCCACCAGCGCCGTGCGCCGCGACTTCCGGAGCTCGCTCCGGCTGGAAGCGCCATGTGAATTTTCCGCCGTCCGCAGCGCCACGCTGCAGGTGCGCGAATGGCTCGCGGAAAAAGGGCTGTCCGAGGCCGAGCTGGGCGGCTGGGAGCTGGCGCTGGTCGAGGCCGCAAACAACGCGGTGAAATATGTTCCCGCCGACAAGCGTCAGCTGCCGGTGATCATCGAAATCTCCGCCGGCGAACGCGATGTCGAAGCGCGCATCACCGACCACACGGCGGGTTTTGAGTGGCCGGACGAAATCGCGCTGCCCGACGTGGAATCGGAAAACGGGCGTGGCCTGTTCCTCATCAAGTCGTTGACCGACCGCGTGGCCTACCTCCGCAACCCGCAGCAAAACATGATGATTTTGCAGCGCGCCCGGACGCCGGCGGCCGGGGGGCCGGTGCCGGACGCCGGCCGGTTGCAGGCGCAGTTGGCCGAGGCCGAGGCGGCGTTGAACGACATGACCGCCGAGCTGTCGTCGAGCTATGAAAGTTTGGTGGCGATGTTCCGTTACAGCGCGGAACTGGTCGCGCAGACAGACGTGAAGGATTTTTCGCAGCGCCTGCTGCGCGACCTGATGCAGATCGCCGAAGCGGACGGCGCGGTGCTGCGGCTGCTGTCCGCCGACGGGAAAAAACTGGAGACGCTGCTGGTGCTGCCGGAGCATGGCCGGGCGGTTTTGCCGCCGGTGGCGCTGGCGGAGGCTTCGCCTTCCGTGGAGATCGGCGCGGCGCGCAACCGGCAGGACATCTGGTTCGACGCGGAGGAGCCGTTGGAAAAAGACGATCCGCTGCTGGCGGCGATGCCCATGGGCAACGGCATCTGCCACGCGTTCTTCGTGGCGAACCAGCTCGTTGGCACCGCCACGCTGGGACGGCTGGCGGCGGACAAGCCGTTCACCGCCGCGCAGGTGAATTTGCTGCACACCTTCATTGATTTTCTGGCGATTCAAATCGTCAACGCCCGCCTGCTCGATGAGCGCACCGCCACGCGGGTCACGCGGCGCGAACTGGAAATCGCCGCCGGCATCCAGCGCTCGCTGCTGCCGGAAAAAGTTCCTGTCTGCCTGCCGCTGGAACTGTCCGCATCCTGCCGGAGCGCGCTGCAGGTCGGCGGTGATTTTTATGATCTGATTCCCGCCGGCGACGGCGCGGTGCTGCTGGTCATCGCCGACGTGATGGGCAAGGGCGTGCCGGCGGCGCTGTTCGCGGCGGTGCTGCGCAGCACCCTTCGCTCAATGCCGCAGCTGTTCACGCGCCCGGCGGAATTGCTTGAGGCGGCCAATCGCACGCTGTATGCCGACTTGTCGCGGGTGGATATGTTCGCGACGGCGCAGGTGGTCTATCTCGACCCGCGCGGCGCAAAAATGATTTCCGCCAGCGCCGGGCATTGTCCGCTGCTGTTTTGGCAGCCGGGGCAGGCGGCGGCCAGCGCGATTGGGCAGTCGGGTTTTCCGCTGGGCATTGAGAGTGCCGCCAAATATTCCCAGACGACGACGGTGCTGCCGCCCGGCGCCGCCGCGCTGCTCTATACCGACGGCTTGAGCGAGATGCGCAACGCCGCCGGCGAAATGCTGGGGGAAGAAAGACTGCTGGAACTCCTCGCGCGGGCCGGCGCACAGACCGCCGACACGCACGCGGCGCGGCATTTTTTGCTGGGCCGCCTCGCCGATTATTGCGGCAACGCACCGCTGACCGACGACCAGACGTTGATCTTAATCAGAAACACCGCATGAATGCCAATCCAGTCAAAATTCTCATTGCCGATGACGAGGTTTACATGGTGCGCCTGCTTGAACTGACGTTCAAAAAGGGCGGCTATGAAGTCATCAGTTGCCGCGATGGCCAGGAGGCGCTCGCCCTGGCCGCCAGCGCGCTGCCGCAGCTCATCGTGCTGGACGTGATCATGCCCGGCCTCGACGGCCTTGGCGCGCTGCGCCAGTTGAAGGAAAACCCGGCGACGAAAAACATTCCCGTCGTCGTGCTTTCCGCCAAGGGCCATGCGCTCACCAAGGTTGAGGCGGAACTGGCCGGCGCGGCGGTGTTCCTGGCCAAGCCATTCAGCCCAAACCAGCTTCTCGGCGAAGTGCGGAAAATTCTCGGCCAGGCATCTGCATAAGCCGCGCTGACACCGGGGATTTTCCCGGCGGACTATTTTTCGTCGCCGGACAGGCCTCACTGGACTGTGCCATCCGGCCGCCGCAGCGGCGCTGGCGCGCGCAATTTTTTATAGATCCAGCCTTCCAGCGGGCGCAGCGGTTTCAACCACTTGTAAAACGGCGAGTAGATCAGCCGCAGCCGCAGCACGGAGAGGAACATCGCCAGCGACGCGCGGAACAGCGACGCCGTCACCTTGGAGCCCGCCACGTCCGTCCACGCGATCGGCTCCTCGCGGATGCGGAAGCCCGCGCGCTTGAGCGCCACCAGCAAATTCACGTCGAACGCGAGGTCCGCGATGCAGAGCGACGCGTGGATCTTCCGCACTGCCTCGCTGCGCAGTAATTTGCACGGGCATTGCGTGTCCTTGATGTGCATCCAGAAAAAAAACTCGATGATGAAATGAAAACAGCGGCTAACGAACTGCCGGAATTTCGGCTGCGCCTTCAGCAAAATACTTTCCGGCAGCCAGCGCGAACCGATGACGCAATCCGCCGTGCCGATGTGGTGAATCATCTCCAGAAACGCCGCTGGGGCTGTCGCGCCGTCCGCGTCCACGTAGCCGATGAGGCCGCCGTCCGCCGCCAGTTTCAGCCCCTCGATGAGCGCGCCACCCTTGCCGATGGGCGCGGGAAAATCCAACCAGCTCACCGAGGAAAAATCTTTTGCGGCGCGCTGCACCACGCCGAGCGTGTTGTCGCGGCAGCCGTTGAGGATCACGACGAGCCGGAATTGGCCGGAATAGTTTTTTTCAAAAAATGCCGCGTAGTCGCGCAGCACCGGTTCGATGCGCGCTTCTTCATTGTAAGCCGGGATGAGGAGCAACAGGCTTGGGTCGGGCACGCAGCCAGTGTCGGGATTCACGGCGGAAGTTTCAAGTTTTCACTTCGCCAGATGGGCGAGCGCAGAAAATGCCACCGCCGTCTTCGGCTTAAATTCCCTGCTGGCGAGATAATCCAGCAGGCTCGTGCGGAACTGCCGGCGCACCGGGTCGTTGTCCAAGCCGTGCTCCAGATCCGTGCTGCACACGAAGATCTTTCCGTTTCCGACCTTCGCCTCGAACGCCAGCGCCAGGTTGTGGTTCGTCGTCCAGTCGTCAATGACCTGCACCTTCGGGCGCAAGTTCGCCGGCAAACCGTCCAGGATCATCGGCTGCGCGTGGTGGAGGAGATACCACCACTGCCAGTTGCTGAAATTGTCCGTCGGAAATTCCGCGAACAGCGGCGCGCGCGCGTCGCACAAAATACCGAGCGTCGTCGGCGCCTGCCGCTGCGTCCACGCGGTGTTCCAGAAAATGCTGCTGAAGCCGAGCTTCACCGGTTTATTCGTGTCGTTGCGGACATTTTCCGGCGGCAGCAGCCACAGCACCGTGCCGCCGGCCTCGAGCGCGGCCTGCGCAGCGGCGTCCAGCTCATGCACGATGACCGCCGCCGTCGGTGCCTGTGGCGCGGTTTGCGTGGGATAAATCCACACGTCCCAGTCGTTCGCGATTTTCGTGCCGGCAAAACCGGCAACGAGTTTGCAATGCGCCGGCGCTAAAATATTTTTCAAATCAAAATTCGCCGTGCCAAGCGGTATGCCGTTGGCCACCGGCACGTCGCGCGCGTCAAAAATCTGCGACGCCAGCACGCGCCCGTCGTCCGCGACCAGCCGGCAATACGCCGTCGCGCCGGCCAGCGGCGAAGCGCTGAAGTTGGCCGCCTCGATGGGCGCAACGAGCGTTTCGTCCGTGGTGAATACGCGTTTCGGCAGCCGCGCGAGCGGCACGATGGCGTTGCAGAAGCGGCTGAACTCATCGGCGGTCACATAGCCTTTCTCATCCCAAAACGCGTCGAGCACGCCGACGAGCGCCGTGCCTTGGCCGGGAAAATCCGTCAGGCCGAGCAGTTCGAAACCGCCCAGGCCCGGCGTGCGTAGGGCCGATTCAATTTCCTCCTTGTAGCACAGCGCCTGCAATTTTCCCGACGCATACAAAAACCATTCTGCCTCGTCGTCCATGTGGTGCGCGGCCAGCGAGTCGCGGAAAATCTCGAAGTTCCGCGCCTTCAAATAGCCCCGATATTTTTTGATCTCCGCAAAATTCGGATATGCGCACCACTGGCCGATTTCGTGGTCGATGACCGGCACGCTGCGCTGGGAAATGAAATCGCGATAATCCGTCGCCGTCTCCGGCGGCTGCGTGTTGAGGCGCGCGTTTGCGTTGTGGTAAATGCGTGGCGCGGACAGCACCTGAAACTGGTTCGCCGCCAGTTCCGGCCAGCCGCTCGCCCCCGTCCACAACCGTCGCGAATCGAGCGTTTTGAAATGCTCCACGTAGTGCGTGAGGAAGGTGTTCTGATTTTTCCCGCGCGGCTCGTTGCCGTAGGCCATCAGCACGAAGCTCGGATGGTTGCCGTAGGTTTTCAGGATGCGTTCCGTCTCCGCATAAACCCATGCATCCACCGGCTGGCCGTCACCAAGCGTCGTGCTGTGGTTCGCCCACGAGCCGGCCTCAATTTGGAAATAAAAGCCCAGTTCATCCGCCGCCGAGAACGCCGCTTCCGGCGGACACCACGAATGAAAGCGAATCAGGTTCAACCCGTAATTTTTCGCGATGCCAATGATGCGCTTCCACGAATCCACGTCCGTCGGCGGATGGCCGGTGAGCGGAAACACGCAGCACTCCAGCGTGCCGCGAAAAAATGTTTTCCGGCCGTTCACGGTGAACTGCGTGCCTTGCGTGGAAATTTCCCGCAGGCCGAATGTCGTGCTGATCTGCGCGTCGCCGAGCTTCGCGGTGAGCCGCCGCACCGCCGGGTTGAACTCGTCCCACAGCGACGCGTCCGCGCCGAGCGGAATTTCGGCGGTGAACTGGCCGCCGTTTTTTGTCCAGCGCGCGATGACGGATTGCGCCAGTTTATCGTCCAGATAAAAAACCAGGCCCGCCTCGCCGTCCGCGCCGGTGAGGTTGCCGAGGGTGCCGGTCACCGTGACCGAGCGCGTCGCGACGTGCGGCCAGACCTGCAAATCCTGAATCCAAATCGCCGGCGTGGCGTGCAGTGAAATATCGCCGATGATGCCGTTCCAATTGCCCTGCGTGTGGTCGCTGATGCTGTCGGAATCCTCGCCGATGTCCACGATGCGGCGGTTGTCCACGCGGATCGTCAGCGTGTGTTTGCCTGGCGGGAGCTTGCCCAAATCATATTCGTGCGGCGTGCCGAGCGAATTGTTTGTGCCAAAGATTTTCCCGTCCACCCAGACGCGCGTTTCCCAATGCGGCCGTTCGAGCGTCAGCACCACGCGCCGGTTTTTCCACGCTGGCAGAATTGTGACCGTGCGCTGGAACCACGCCGCGCCGGCGTAATAAGTGTCCGGCGTCAGCCAGAACGGCAGCTTCACATTGCCCGGCTCGCGATACGGGGCAAATTCCGGCGCGGTGAAAAAAGAACGGTCGCGGATGCCGCCGGTCCAGAGCGTGTTCGTCGTCACCTCGTCGCCGATGCCCTGTTCCGGCAGCGAGCCAGGCAGATGAATCCAGCCGGACAATTTTTTGGCCGGCCAGTTTTCCGCGATGCCGACGTCCGCGCGGTCGGGCTGGAACCGCCAGCCGCCGTCCAGCGCCAGCGTGTCGCCCGGTGGCAGCGCGTGGCCGAGGATCGCCGGGAAGGCGTGTGCCAGCAGCCCGGCAAAAACGACGGCGGTCAGGACGAGGAACTTTTTCATCGGCAATCGCAGTTTAATTGGCGTTCGTTCGTTCGGAAACACGCAACCGGCCTGACCTCGTCGTAATCCTAATCTTAATCGTCATCTTAATCCGCCAAAAAAAGATTAGGATTACGATTAGGAACTCGTCAATCCACGCTCACGGCTTGATGAATTTCTCAATCTCCGCCTGCATCTTTTTGAGGTCGGGCAGGTTGATATACATCATGTGGCCGGCGTCAAACTCGGCGAAGGAAACATTTTTTCGGTAGGCGTCCGCCAGGCCCATGTGATCCACGCTGTGCCGCATCGTATCCACCGGACAGACGAGGTCGCAGCGGCCGCCGAGCACGAGAATTTTCAGATACGGATTCTGGTTCATCACCGACGCGAGCCGGTCGCTGGCACTGGCGAAATTATTCCGCGCGCCGTAATTCCACGGCTGCACGCCGGCGATGAGTTCATACGGCAAATCATCCTCGAACTTCAATTCACCGCGCACATAGGAGTTCATTGCCGCCGAGAACGGCCCCATCACCGCCGCGCTCGCCGGGTCGAAGCCCGCGCCTGGCGCCGCCGCGTCGCCGTCGCGCCCGGTCAGCCGCGCGTCATACGCGCCGAGAATCAGGCCGTCGTCATGCAATAGTTGTTTGCGGAAAACGGACGGATCCACGCGCAGATTGTTGTCTTCAATTACGGACGATTTCAGGCCGGTGAGGCGCACGAGTTCGGCGACAATATTTGTGCGTTCGTCCGCCGGCAGCGCCGCACCTTGCAGCAGCGCCGAGGTGAATTTGCCTTTCGCGAATGCGCGGGATTCGGCGAGCGCCTTGCCCAAGTCGGCCTGCAAATCCGCCGGCAATTTTTGGTGGAACTGCGCCGCCGCCGTGTAGGCCGGCAGGATCAATTCATACGGCAGATCGTTGCCGGTGCCGCCGGCGATGGTGCCGAAATCCAGCACGCCGGAAACGAGGATGAGGCCGTTGAGATACATCCCGTAACGGCCGCGCAGATGTTCCGCGAGGCCGGCGGCGCGGAAGACGCCGTAGCTTTCGCCGCAGACATATTTCGGCGCGAGCCAGCGGTCGTGGCGCGTGGTCCAGAGCCGGATGAATTCGCCGACGGAATCCAGATCCGCCTCGTCGCCAAAAAAGGCGTCGGGCTTTTCTTCCTTCACCGCGCGGCTGAAACCGGTCGCCACCGGGTCAATGAACACGAGGTCGCTCGCGTTGAGGATGGAAAACTCATTGTTCGCCAGCGCGAACGGCGGCGCGGGCAGCGAACCGTCCTCGTTCATCTTCACGCGGCGCGGGCCGAGCGCGCCGAGGTGCAGCCAGACGGAGGCGGAGCCGGGCCCGCCGTTGAAACAGAACGTCACTGGGCGGGTTTCCGCCTTCCGCTTTCCGCCTTCCGCTTTTTCCTCCACCCGCGTGTAGGCGACGTAAAACACCGACGCGCGCGAGGTGCCGTCCGGCTTGAGCAACGGCAGCATGCCCGTCTCGGCGACGTAGGTGACGCGTTCGCCGGCGATGGTGACGGTGTTGGTCACGCGCACCGGCGCGTGCGAGGCGTCGGGGATCTTGCCGAGCGCAGCCTTGTCCACCGCCGGTTTTTCCGGGGCGGCGGCGGGCGCGTTGGTATCGGCGGCGCGGAGCGGCAGCGCGGCGGCCAAGGCGAGGACGGAGAGACAGAGCAGGTTTTTCATCGGCTTTCCATTGGTTTTAGATTGTGGGCAGCATAGTGGGTTTGCGTTCATGCGCCCAATGAAATTTTCCCGCCGGCAACGGTGAATAACTTCCACTGCGAAAGACTTGTCAGCGACAACGGGTTTATGTAGAAGATTCTTATCAGCAGCAGTTCTAATTAGTCCTAATACATGAAATAAGACATGACTAGGCGGGGCGGAATGATGCGCAGATGGGACAAGCTGGGTTTGGACAAACAGCTTGGAGGGAGGGCGTTTACCTTGATCGAGCTGCTGGTGGTNNGTCATCGCCATCATCGCCATTCTGGCGGCTCTGCTCCTGCCGGCGTTGAGCCGGGCCAAGGCGACGGCGCAAAGTTCCCAGTGCCTCAACAACTTGAAACAATGGGGGCTGGCCAGCCACCTTTACGCGGCGGATAACAATGATTTTCTAACTCAAGATGGCACCGGAACTCCAAGCGACACGCAATTAAACAATCCCTCTTATCACGGTTGGTATATCGAACTGCCGGCCATGATAAATGTGCAGCGTTATGTGGATGTGCCTTGGCGCCTGGATTCCGCCATCGAGCCGGACCATTCCATTTGGATCTGCCCGGCAAATTCCCGGCGCGCAAGCGTGCCGGGCGCAAATTACCACAATCTTTTTCACTATTGTTTGAACGATGTCATTGATGGCACCGGCATCAATGACCACCAGATAAAAAGCGCCTCGGTCAAATATCCCACGGCAACCGTGTATCTATTTGATGGCGGGCAAAAACCGGCCATCGGCGATGAAGGCTCCGTGACCAACCTCCATAACAACGGCGGCAATTTTGTTTTCTTTGACGGTCACGCAAGGCGATTCAAATACAGCGAGTATTGGGACGCTTCGACCAAAAAAGGCCTCACCAACAACCCGGAACTGGTCTGGTATCCGTGATTTCCACTTTCGTCCAAAATCCAAACCAAAAACCTCCATGAAAAATAAAATGACGCTCCGTATCGCCGCGCTGATTTTCAGTTCGACGCTATTCCTCCAAACCTGCCCGGCGCAACTGACGCTGGCCGGCACAAACTACCTCCAGAATTTCGACGGGCTTGACTCCGGTCTGCCTTCCGGTTGGATGGTCTGCACCAATGCCCACGCCACCAATGCGGGAACCGCAACGGTATTTGTCGCCGCGCACACCAGTTGGGGCACCACGACCGGCCAGTTTGAGAATTCCGCCGCCACCAGCAACGGCGGCACCAACCTGCTCGGCAGCGAAAGCGCCGCCTTGCAAGGCAACTTTACCAACCGCGCCCTGGCCGTCCGCCAGACTGCCAGTTTTGGCGATCCGGGCGCGGCGTTTGTCTTCAATATCACCAACACGCTGGGCCGGGTGAATTTTCAATTGAGCCTCGATTTTCTGATGCTGGGCGTGCAGTCGCATTCCACCGTGTGGACGCTGGATTACGCCATCGGCGACGACGCGACCAATTTCATTCCGCTGGCGACTTATGCCGATCCCGGCGTGTTTGGCGCGACGCACACGAATCTTTCCTTCGGCGCGGCGCTGGACAATCAAAGTTCAAATGTGTGGATTCGGATCGCCGCGTTGACCGCCAGCACCGGCAGCAGCAGCCGCGACACGTTTGGCGTGGACAACTTTTCGCTCTCGTGGTCCAACGTCGTGACACCGCCCGTCATCACCGGCATCGTTCTGACCAACGGTTGCGTGCGGATTGATTTCACCGGCGGCGCCAATGACGGCGCGTCGGCGTTTTTGCTGCAGGCAGCGGGAGAAACCTGCGGCTCGTTCTGTGACGCCGCCGCCGTCATCAACCAGCTCGGCTCAACGCAGTTTGATGCCGTCTGTGGAACTGCCGGCACGCGTCAGTTTTTCCGGGTAAAACATCAATAAATGTTTCCGCTTCAAATGGCCGCCGCAATCGCGTCGCCCATCTGCGTGGTGCCAACGCGTTTCGCCGTCGTCTCAATGGGATTGTAGATGTCGCCGGTGCGGTTGCCGGCGTTGATGGCCGTGGCCACGGCTTTTTCAATCGCCGCCGCCGCGTCGTTCAGGCCGAAGCTGTGCCGCAGCATCAACGCGCTGGACAGGATTTGCGCGATGGGATTCGCCAGGTTTTTCCCGGCGATGTCCGGCGCGGTGCCGCCGGCGGGTTCGTAGAAACCGAAGGTCTGGTTGCCGTTCGTCGCGCCAAGACTCGCGCTGGGCAACATACCGAGCGAACCGCCGAGCGCCGCCGCCTCGTCGCTCAAAATATCGCCGAACATGTTTTCGCAGAGCATCACGTCGAACTGCGTGGGCTTGAGCATGAGTTGCATCGCGCCGTTGTCCACGAACATGTGTTCCAGCGTCACGTCGGGATAATTTTTGCCGACGCGCGTGACGACTTCGCGCCAGAGGATGCCGTTTTCCAGCACATTCGCCTTGTCAATGCTCGTCAATTTCTTCCGGCGCAACTGCGCGGCCTTGAACGCGACGTGCGCGATGCGCTCAATTTCCGGCGTCGTGTAAGCCATCGTGTCAATCGCGCGGAAATTGCCGCCACCGAGATCCTCGGTCTTTTTCGGCTGGCCGAAATACATACCGCCGGTCAGTTCGCGCACGACCAGAATATCAATGCCGTCGCCCTGCCGTTCCTTCGCGAGCGGACACGCGTGCGCGAGCACTTTCGGCAGCGACACCGGACGCAGATTGGCGAACAGGCCGAATTCCTTCCGCAGCCGCAGCAGCGCGGCGCGTTCAGGGCGCTCTTCTTTCGGAATCGTCGGGTCGCGGTCGGGCAACCCGACGGAGCCGAACAAAATGGAATCCGATTTTTTGCACAGCGCGAGCGTGGCGTCGGGCAGCGCCTTGCCGGCGGCGTCAATGCCCGCCCAGCCGACGGGTGCCTCAGTGATGTTCAGTTGGAAGCCGAATTTTTTCTCGGTGGCGCGCAAAACCTTGATGGCTTCGCGCATGACTTCGTTGCCGATGCCGTCGCCGGCGAGCGCTGCGATGTTGAACGATTTCATAAAATTGGCCGGACATTTTAACCACGAAACACACGAAACACACGAAAAGAAAAAAACTTGTGATTCAAGGCCCGTGGCTTGCCGGCGCGTTGGTGGCGCGGAACGATTCGCGCCACGGCTGGCCGTTTTGATAAAGCGCCCGCCGCGTCTTCAACGCCCCGGTGTCCGGCACGTGCGCGGCCTCGGCCAGCTCAACCGCCTTTTGCGCACAGACAATGGCGTTGGTGAAATCACGATTTTCGGCGCAGGCCATGCCGAGCGCGTCCAGAACAAAGGGCTGTTCGCCGCCGGTCAAATCGTTGGCTTGGTTTGCCAAAGCCAGCGCCGTCGCGCCGTCGCGAATGCCGGCGGTTTCATCCGCCGCAAGAACGCGCGCGGTGTAGGCCAGCATTTTGAAATTGTCCGCGTCCAGTTGCAGCGCCCGGCGCAATTCCATCACAGCCTCGGCGTCGCGGCCTTGTTTGAGCAGTCGCTTGGCGTTTTCGTAAGGCGGGCGCGCGTCGGCTGGATCGAGCCGCGCGGCCTCGGCAAATTCGGCGGCGGCCTCCGCAAACTGCCCCAGTTCGACGCGCAGCGTGCCGAGGTTCAGGTGCGTCAGGACCGAATTGGGATTCAGCTTCAGCGCCGCTTCATATTCGGCCAGCGCCGCCTGCGGCTGCCCCGTCAAATCCAGCAGGTCGGCGATGTTGCTGTGCGTGTGTTCGCGGCGCGGATTGAGCTTCAGCGCCGCGCGATATTCACGCATGGCCTCGTCGAGCCGGCCTTCCTTTTCATAAACGACGCCGAGGTTGAGATGCGCAATTTCGTTTTCGCCGGTCGCGGCGACGGCGTGGGAAAACAGCGTTTCGTCCGAGCGCCAGTATTGCAACTGGATTTCCGTAAGCGCCACGCAGCCGGCGAGAATCAGCACCGCTGCGGGGAAGAAAATCTTTTTCGCCAGCGGAAACCGGTTCGCCAGATCCCAGCCGCCGAAGGCGACGATGATGAAAATCCCGATGGCGGGGAAATAGGAATAGCGGTCGGCCATCGCCTGTTCGCCGACCTGCACGAGGCCGATGACCGGCACCAGCGTGCCGAGAAACCAGCACCAGCCGACCGGCACATACGGAAACGCGCGCCGCGCCCGCCATGCAAAAATTGAAATTGCCGCCAAGCCAGCGGTCGCCAGCAGCACCGCCAAAAATGGCGCGGCCGTCAGCGGATAAAAAAACGCGAGCTTCGCCGGCCAAAAGATTTTCCCCAGATAGCCTGCATATGCCACCAGCGAATTTTCCAGCCGCAGCGCGAACGGCACGCGCTCCAGCGTGGCCATCGCGCCGCGCTGCGCCAGGCAGGTGACGACGCCCACCGGGATGACGAGCAGGAAGAACGGCAGTTTTTCCGCGAGTAATTTTCCGAAAACTTGCAATTTGAAATTTTCAATTTGAAACCGTTGCAGCGGCCAGAAATCCAGCAGCAGCAGCACACACGGCAGGGTGACGAACATCGGCTTTGCCAATAGGCTCAATGCAAAAGCCAGCAAACTCCACGCGAAACAGACTTTGGACTTTGGACTTTTGGCTTTGGACTCCTCAACGTAGCGCGCGTAATTCAACAGCACCAGCAGCGCGAAGAAGGTGCTCAACACGTCCTTGCGCTCGGCAATCCACGCGACCGACTCGACGTGCAGCGGATGCCACGNNGATTCGACGTGCAGCGGATGCCACGCGAACAGCGCGGCGACGAGCGCGGATGGCCAGATTTTTTGCGTCAACCGCCGCAGCAGCGTGAACAGCAGCACGGCGTTCGCGGCGTGGAACAGAACGTTGACGAAGTGCATCGCGCCGGGGTTCACGCCGAACAGCGCGCAGTCCGCCATGTGCGACAGCCAGGTGAGCGGGTGCCAGTTGGCGACATGGAAACCGGCGAACGCCCAGACGAGGCCCGCGCCGGTCAGGCCGTTTTTGACGACGGCGTTCTCGGTGATGTAGGCCGGGTCGTCGTAGTTCACGAAGCCGAAGCGCCCGACCGGCAGGAACACCACGAGTGTGGCAAGAGCCAGCAGCAGGGCAAGGAGACGTGGGCGCGACATGGACATTGCTTTTAAGTGAGCGGCCAGATTATTTGAAACGTCGGGCGGAAGGAAGAAGGAAGAATTTACGATTCGCGATTTACGATTTACGATTGGCCGGGTCATGGCAAAGCGCCCGCAAATCCTAAATCTGAAATCACCCATGTCGCTGCCCTACAAAATCGCCACGCTGCTCTATGTCTTCAACGAGCGCGGCGAAATCCTTTTGCTCGAACGCGCGCAGGAACCGAACCGTGGGCTGTGGAGCCCGTGCGGCGGGAAGCTCAAGATGGATCTCGGTGAATCGCCTTACGCGTGCGCGTGCCGCGAAGCGCACGAGGAAATCGGGCTGGAACTTGCGCCGTCGGATTTGCACCTCGCCGGCCTGATCAGCGAACACGGCTATCAGGGACAGACGCACTGGCTGATGTTTTTGTTTGAGGTAAAGGTGAAATTGAAAATGCTGCCGCCGGCGATGAGCGAGGGACGGTTTGAATTTTTCCCGCGCGAAAAAATCGTCTCGCTGAAAATTCCGCAGACGGACCGCGAAAAAATCTGGCCGTGGTTCTGGCAATTTCGCGGCGGTTTTTTTGCGGCGCACTGCCATTGCCACGCGGACGGGCGGAATGAGTGGAAACTTGAGGAACTAATGAAGGTTGAATTATGAATGATGAAGCAGCTGCAGCCGGCACGACGATTTTTATTTCATAATTCATCATTCATAATTCATCATTTGCCCATGAGCGATCCCATCATTGACCTGCACAGCGACGAATATTTCATGGGCGAGGCGCTGCGGCAGGCGGCGAAGGCTTACGCGCAAGGCGAGGTGCCCGTCGGCGCGGTCATTGTGCGCGAAGGCCGCATTATTGCGCGGGCGTTCAACCAGGTGGAGACGCTCAAGGACGCCACGGCGCACGCGGAGATGCTGGCGCTGACAGCGGCGGAAAATGCCGTGGGCGACTGGCGGCTGACGGACTGCACGCTTTATGTCACCAAGGAACCGTGTCCGATGTGCGCCGGGGCGGTGGTGCACACGCGGCTGGCGCGCGTGGTGTTTGGGGCGGGTGACCCGAAAGGCGGCGCTGCGGGCGGCGCGCTGAACCTGCTGCAATTCCCCACGCTCAACCATCGCTGCGAAATCACCGCCGGCGTGCGGCTGGAGGAATGCCGGGCGCTGCTGAAAAGTTTTTTCCTCGAGCGGCGCGCGGCGAAGCAGGGCGGGGAAAATCCAGCCGGCGACAGGTAGGGCGCGTCACTCCGTGCGCGCCGTCGGGGTGAACCCGAACGCGTTCGTTGGCAGGCGGCGGCGCGCAGGGGACTGCGCGTCCTACCTGTGTTTGGCGGGGCGGGCAGTCCTCTGCCCGCCGGGCGTGGGTTGGAATGGAGACGGCGCGCACGGAGTGACGCGCCCTACCGCGCCAAATAAAAAAGGCACCCTTTCGAGTGCCTTTCGGGTTGTCCGGCTTTCAAACCGGAAATTTTCAATAGGAGAAGTTAAACACCGGCGTGACCACCGTGTTGGTGCCGTTGACCAGAAGCTGCTTCAAGCCGCCGATGCTGACGGATTGCACGCTACCATCAGCCATCACGACGTTGCCGGACTTCTGGTGTTGTTCGACGGCAGTCCAAGCCCAGCCATTGCCCGTTGCCAGAGCCAAGGTCCACTGCTGTTGCGTCGTGAAATAGGCCGGAGTGCCTGTCGGCGGAGCGTTGTTGGCCGCGCCGGCGCCGATGTTGCTGTCACCCGCCAGCACCATTTGCGGATCCACTTCCGAGCCGTCACCGCTGACGAAGTAGCTGACGTTGTCTCTCGCGTTGGCAGTGGCGACGGCGGGGTTGGCGGAGAGCAGAAAAGCCGGACTACCGAAGTTTGAGGCGTTAGTGCGCAAGTTGTCCGACGGGCAGCAAACCACTTTCGGCGTGCTCAATTCATTGGACATGACCTGAAACGACACGGCAGGGCAGTAAAGCGTAGCTGCATTCTGAATCGCTCCAGCATTGTTGTGGGCCACATATTCCTTTGCGCCACCCGCGCTAGCGGCCACCGCCTGCGGATATTTGTCGCCGTTGTCGCCGGACCACATGCGGAAGGCGAGGCCGACCTGCTTGAGGTTGTTGACGCAGTTGATTTTTTGGGCCTTTTTCTTGGCCGCAGCGAGCGCGGGCAGGAGCATGGCCGCCAGAATCGCGATGATCGCGATNNCTTTAGCAAAGCCGGTGCCAACGGAAAAAATCGCAAAAAGCCAATAAATCGCGGGTGGTTTTTTCTTCAACGGCAGCAAATGCGTGAAATTTATACGCCGGATGCGTGAGGTTCACGCAAGGCGAAAAAGTTGCTCACAAGAGCGGAGCGCGCCCGTCCCCGGACGCGGCAGCGAGTTTTCAACCGATGCTTCACAAAAAGTCAAACTGCTTGCAGGTTGAACAATGCTGCGCCCGGGGACGGGC
>PLYV01000074.1:18118-46811 GCA_003151855.1 Limisphaerales bacterium
TCATCATGTCGCCCGCCATCTGGAAAGCCAGCGGCCATGTGGACACGTTCAGCGACCCGATGTGCGATTGCAAAAAGTGCAAGAAGCGTCATCGCGCCGACCAGCTTTGCGAAGATCAGGGACTAACGCTCATCAAGAATGCCGACGGCAAATTCGCTTTGCCCGAGGGAACGAAGTGCACGAGCTGCGATTCGAAGGAATTGACCGAGCCGCGTCCGTTCAACCTGATGTTCAAGACTTATGTCGGTCCGGTGGAGAGCGAGGACAACGTTGCCTATCTCCGTCCCGAAACCGCGCAGGCGATTTTCGCGCAGTTCAAGAACGTGCTGGAAACCTCGCGCCAGAAAGTGCCGTTCGGCATCGGGCAGATCGGCAAGGCGTTTCGCAACGAAGTCACGCCGCGCAATTACACCTTCCGTTCGCGCGAGTTTGAGCAGATGGAGTTGGAGTTTTTCATCAAGCCGGATGAAGTGATCGAGGCGATTCATGGGAAAGTTGGAAGTTTCAAGACTCAAGTTTCAAGCGGTTCACCAGACGCGTCGCTTGAATCTTCCAACTTGAAACTTGAAACTCCCCAACCCAACTGGGGCTGGCAGGCGTGGCACCAATACTGGGTCGAGGAACGCGTGAAATTTTACGAAGGCATCGGTTTGTCGCGCGAGACGTTGGGCTTTCACATTCAGACCAAGGAAGAGCTGGCGCATTACGCCCGCGCCTGCACGGATATTTTGTTCAAGTTCCCGTTCAGCAAAAAGGACGAGAACGGCAACGTGAAGGGCGACGAGCTGGAAGGCATCGCCGCGCGCAGCGACTTTGATTTGTCGCAGCACCAACGTTTTTCCGGTAAGCCGATGGGCGTGTTTGATGACGAATTGCGCCAAGCCTGGAATAAATTGCCGAAGGAAAAGCAGGATGACCTCTGCCGCCGCTACTACGAAAACCGGAAGAATTATCTCACCAAGTCCGGCGTCGAAGCCGAAGTGGCCGCCAAGCAGGCGACGGATGACGCGAACGCACTCGCGAAAGGAAATTACGTTCCGCACGTCATCGAGCCGTCCGCCGGCGTGGATCGCCTGATTCTCGCGCTCATCGCCAATGCTTACTCCGAAACCACCGAGACCGATGCCAAGGGCAAGAGCGAGACGATTTACACGATGAAGTTCCACCCGCGCGTCGCGCCGATCAAGGTCGGCGTGCTGCCGCTGTTGAAGAATAAGCCCGACCTCGTGAACAAGGCGCTGGCCGTGCGCGACCTGCTGCGTCCGTGGATGAATGTCTATTACGACGACGGCGGCAGCATTGGCAAACGCTACGCGCGCCAGGACGAGGCCGGCACGCCGTTCTGCGTGACGATTGANNCGATTGACTTCGACACGCTCGGCGAGAAGCCGGAGCTGCTTGATACCGTGACGCTGCGTTACCGTGACGATGGCAAACAGGAGCGGCTGAAAATCTCCGAGCTGCGCGACTGGCTGCTGGCAAGGATCCGCTGATGAGCGAAGAGCAAGAAAATCTGGCCTTGGTGGTTCCTGAAACGAAGCCGAAGCGCGCGCCGACGCTGTATTTCATCATCGGCATCAAGTTTTTGAAGGGCGCCATGGCGTTGCTGCTGGCGCTGGGCGTATTCAGTTTGCGCGACAAGGATCTGCCCGAACTTTTCCAGAAGCTGCTGGAGTTTTTGCATTTCGACCCGGAAAAAAAATTCTTCTCCGAGCTGGCTGACCGCGTCGCCGAAGTTACCCCGGCAAACATGGAATGGGTCACGATCGGCGCGGTGGTCTATGGCGGTTTTATGTTGTTGCAGGCGGTCGGCCTCGCGCTGCGCGTGAAATGGATCGTCTGGCTCGTCATCGGCGAATCGGCATTCTTTGTGCCGGTGGAGGTTTTTGAAATGGTGCATCGCCCGTCATTGATAAAATTTGGGATTCTGGCCGTGAACATCCTCATCGTCTGGTATCTCTACGCCAACCGCGCCCGGCTCATCAGAACTCATCACCACCACTGAACCAACCATGAAAACCGCGCTCCCATTTGAAGTCTCCGAATTTGAAAACCTGCTGCGCAAGCCGAACAGCGACGCGACCGGTTTCGCCGGGTTTTTCAACAGCGGCGAAGTCTATGTCGCCCGCGTCCCGGCGCGGCTCGACGTGATGGGCGGCATCGCCGACTACTCCGGCGCGAACGTCTGCGAGGCCGTGCTCGGCCACGGGATGCTCATGGCCATCCAGGCGCGCAACGACCGCACGCTGCGCATCCGTTCGGCGCAGGTCGGCCCGCGCAGCTTGCCGGTGGAGACGCGCATTCCGCTGGATTATTTCACCAGCGGCGACGCGGTGGGCAACTACGCGCAGGTCCGCGAAATGTGCCACGCCAACCCGATTTCCGCGTGGGCGGCCTACATCGGCGGCTGCATCTTCACCTTGCTCAAGGAGGAAAATGTCCATCTGCCCTACGGTTTCAGTTTTCTCCTGTTGAGCGCCGTGCCGATGAACGTCGGCATCGGCAGTTCCGCCGCCGTGGAAATCGGCACCTTGAGCTGCCTGAATGCGTATTTGAACTTGAAGCTCGATGGCGCCCGCATCGCGCGGCTCGGCCAGATGGCGGAGAACCATGTCGTCGGCGCGCCCTGCGGCATCATGGACCAGATCGCCGTCGCCAGCGGGCGCGAAAGCAAGCTCACGCACATCCTCTGCCGGCCCGGCGCGGTGATGGGCGAGGTGGAGATTCCGGCGGGCACCGGCTTCGTGGGCATCAATTCGATGGTGCGCCACTCCGTCGCCGGCAACGCCTACGGCAACGTCCGCATCGGCGCATTCATGGGCAAGAAAATCATCAACGAAATCCGCGCCCGCACCGGCCGCGCGCCGTTGAATTACCTCACGGAAATTTCCTCCGCCGAGTTCAAGGCGGAATACGAAAAGGAAATTCCCGAAACGATGCTCGGCTCGGATTTTCTCACGAAATACAAGACGCACGACGATCCGGTGACGACCATCCAGCCGGACGCGACCTACCGCGTCGTCGGCCCCGCGCGGCATCCCGTTGGCGAAAACGAGCGCGTGCTGAAATTCATGGACGCCCTGCGCGCTGCAAAAAATGGCGACGAACCGGCGCTCATCACCGCCGGCGAACTGATGTATGGCGCGCACGAAAGCTACCGCGACAACTGCAAGCTGTCCGTGCCGGAAGTGAATTTCCTCGTCGAAGCCGTGCAAAAGCGCGGCGCCAAAGCCGGCCTTTACGGCGCGAAAATCACCGGCGGCGGCACCGGCGGCACGATCGCCGTGTTCGGCAAAATCGCCGCGCTCAAGGAACACATTCCGCAGATCGCCGTCGAGTATTCCCGCCGCGTTGGCGCAATGCCGGACATCTTTGAAGGCACGTCGCCCGGCGCGATTGAATTCGGCGCCAAGCGCTACACCTTCGGCCCGAACGGGTGGAAACGGTTCGACGTTTGAATATGAAAGTTCGCAAAGCCGTCATCCCCATCGCCGGCCTCGGCACGCGGCATTTCCCCGCGTCGCACGCGGTGAAGAAGGAAATGTTCCCCGTCGTCGGCCTCGACGGCATCGCCCGCGCGCTGTTCCATTATCATCTGCTGGAACTCGAAGCCGCCGGCATCGAGGAAATCTGCATCATCGTCCAGCCCGGCGAGGATGAAATAGTGCGCGATTACCTACGCGGCCCGGACGACAATTACATCAAGCGGTTGGCCAAATATCCCGAGCTGCTGCGCGAGGCCGAGCAGATGCGCGGCTTCGCCAAACGCGTTTCGTTCGCCGTGCAACGCGAGCAGGAAGGCTACGGCCACGCGGTTTTTCAGACGAAGGATTTTGCCGGCGGCGAAATGGTTTTGCTCGGCCTCGGCGACCATTTATTTCGCGGCAAACCGGTTTCGCCATATCGCGAACTCGCGGACATGGCGAAAATTTCCGGCGGCAAAAGTGTTTCCGCCGTGAACCGGATCTCGGCAAATGAATTGAAAGGCTACGGCACCATCGCCGGCGCGCGGCATCACGAAAACCCGCGCCTGATTGACGTTTCGCTCATCATCGAAAAACCCGCCATTGCCGTCGCGGAGGAAAAGCTGCGCGTGGACGACCTGCCGGAGCAGACCTGGCTCGGCTGGTTCGGCATGCACCTGCTCGCGCCCAGCATCTACGAAATCCTCGGCGAAATGATCCGCGACAACGTGCGCGATAACGGCGAATTCCAGCTCACGCGCGCGCAGGAAATCCAGCGCCAGCGCCACGGCTACCTCGCGCTGGAGATGACGAGTGCGCAGCGTTTTGACTTCGGCGTGCCGGACGATTTCGTGGCCAGCGTGCGGTCATTCCGTTATTCGGCCTGATTTTATTATGATTTTTTGCTTGCGGCAGCGGCGGCGTTCGCTTAAAAAAGCTGCATTATAAGTATTAGCCAGACGACAGTTTTGATGCACAACCCCGCCCACCAGCCCCAACCAGAGAGGGTCGCTTGAGTCGCCCTTTTTCCCCGCGTAATTCCTCCCCCGCCTCGCAGATGCGCGTCAACGGCAAAATCCGTGCCCGCGATGTCCGTGTCATCGGGCCGGATCACAAGCAGCTCGGCGTGTTTCCGCTGAACGAAGCGCTGAACCTCGCGCGCCAGCACGGGGTGGATCTGGTGGAGATTTCGCCGAACGCGGTGCCGCCGGTGTGCCGGCTCATCGAGATTGGCAAGTTCCGCTACGAACTCGCCAAGAAGGAAAAGGAGTCGCGCAAGCACCAGCACGCCTCGACGGTGAAGGAAGTGCAGCTCAGCCCGCGCATTGACCCGCACGACCTCGGCATCAAGCTTCAGCACGCGATCAATTTTCTCTGCGAAGACATGAAGGTGAAGGTGGCGCTGAAATTTCGCGGCCGGGAAAACGCGCACACGGAAATCGGCTTCGAGGTCATCAAAAAATTCATCGCCGACATCACGCCGTTCGGCCACCCGGATTTCCAGCCCAAGCTTGTTGGCAAGGCCATCAACTTGATGATCAGCCCGCACCCGCGCAACAAACGCGCGAAAAACCCGCGGCTCGAACTGGGCGAACTGCACGAGCCTGACATCGAGGACGACGAGGCCGATGAAGCCGCGCCGGAAAATCCGCCCGCGCAAACGGCCCCGGCGAAGGCGAAGGTTCCCGTCAACGAGCAGCCGCAATCCGGCGGCCTGAACAACCCGTTCGCCGGCTTGGAAATCAAATAGTTCAAGTAGCCGCGTTTGTGAAAACGCGGATTCCCGCGCTCTGACCAGGCGCGGCTACAATTGAATTTTCCACCCGCGCACCAAGTCGGGGAACCGGCAATCCGCGCAGACCGCGTTCGAGTGCTCGCAAAAATCGCGGACGATTTGCATCAACCCCTGCTGCTGCGCCGCGCCTTGCAGGATTTTTGCGCCGGCGGTTCCCAGCAAACGCTGGCGCGCGAGCTTCAAGACCGAATTATCCTCCGCCGCCGGCCACGCGAAAAACCGGCGTTCAATTTCACGCTGAATTTTTTCGTTGCCGCCTTCCTTCGCGCGAATCCACAGCCACGGCAAAACCACATTCACGGCCAGGTCCGTGACACGCGCCGCGCCCAGCAACGGCTGCGGTTTCGCCATGCGCGCGGATTTGAACGTCCAGTGCCACGACCAGAAATCATCGCGCTCGACCTGGAAAATTTCGTGGAGTGATTCAACCAGCCATTTCTCGCCCGCCTTGGTTCCGGGAGCGCCGGCATCCCGCCGGCGAGAATCCTCAACGGGCCGGCAGGATGCCGGCGCTCCCGGGGATGTTGCACACCAGGCTTCAAGTTTTGAAACCAGATTTTCTGAGGCCAGCCAGTGCGCCGCCAGCGCGAGCCGGCGCTGCGGATGGTTCGCCGGACGCAAGCCGTGGAATCGCCAGCATTCATGCGGTAAAATACAGCTTTCAAACTCGTCCCGGTCGCGCCACCACAAGTCCCAGGCGCGGCGCAAAAAAGTGTCGGAAGATTTTTGCGCGCGGTTCAAATCGTCCGGCAGCAGCCCACTGACGCCGAGCAGGCGCGCTTGGATTTCAAACGCGGTGCTGGCCGCACGGGCACCGTGCGCGCCGCGCGTCCACTGCGGCCTGGTTTCCGCGAGGTTCAGCATCGGCCAGACATTGTTTTTATAGCCCAGCGCGCGGAACAGGTTTTCCCACAGCGCCTGTTCCCAGCCGGAATTTTTCGCGCGCGCCAAAATTGCGCCGGCCTTGTTTTCAAAACGCACTTTGGCGGCGGCGTGCAAAAGCTCCGTGAGTTGCGATTCCGAAAGTTCGCGTAGCGGCGCGGAGCATTGGCCGCGCTGGCTTGCCGGCAGGCCGGATTCGTTTTCCAGCGCTAACGCCAGTTCGGCCAGCGGCGCGTCAAGAAATGGCCGGAGCGATAAAGTGGTCGGCGCAGGTTGGAGTTCAAGCTTCAGCTTGTCTCCGGCGGGCGTCACCCGACACGCTGAAGCGTGAACTCCAACACTTTCCCAGATGACGTGCAAAATGACGTTCTTAAAACTGGCGTTTTTATCGTGACCGTGCGCGTGCCAGCCGGCGGGAACCAGATCAATTTCCACGTCGCCGGCCACGGGCTTTTCGTTTTCAAACTGTAAAACCGCGCCGCGAAAATCCGGGCCACCCTCGGCGCTGACAAAACCGGGGTGCAGCACGCGAATGCGTTTTCCATCCGCTGTTTTCAATTGATCGCGATGGAGGCGCTGGTGTTGCCAGACGGTTTGCAAAAGCTTTTCCGGCGGCGTGGACGCGCCGTCGCGTAGGATGTTGACGGCGCGGCAGCGTTCACGCCAGACGGCGTAAAAATTTTCAGCGCGGGAATTCACAAGGCTGCTTTTGCTCCGGCGCGCACGCAAAGTCAATTTATTTTGAACGCAACCAATCCGGCGTTTGCCTGTTAAATATGTGTGGCGAAGTTTTTGTT
This sequence comes from Limisphaerales bacterium, assembly GCA_003151855.1. Classification (GTDB taxonomy): domain Bacteria; phylum Verrucomicrobiota; class Verrucomicrobiia; order Limisphaerales; family UBA11358; genus UBA11358. The sequence continues at coordinate 25,057 of PLYV01000074.1, forward strand.
CGCCGCACCGAACTGATTTTGGCTATGATTACTACGGTTTTTCATTGCCCGCATTTTGATGATTGAAGTCTCCAATTTGACCAAGCGCTACGCCGGCCGCACGGCGGTGGACGACATCTCGTTCACGGTCGCGCGCGGCGAAATCGTCGGCCTGCTCGGCCCGAACGGCGCGGGCAAAAGCACGACGATGCGCGTGCTGTCCGGCTTCATGCCCGCGACCAGCGGCACGGTGCGGGTGGCGGGCTTCGATGTTTTTCACGACGCGGACGAGACGCGGCGGCGCATCGGCTACATGCCGGAAAACAATCCGCTCTATCCCGAAATGCGCGTCCGCGAATACCTGAAATTTCGCGCGCGGCTGAAAGGTCTCGGCTGGAAAAAATCCCGCCAGCGCGTGACCACGGTGATGGAACAGTGCGGCCTGGGCGACGTGGGCCGCCGCGTCATCGGGCAGCTTTCCAAAGGCTACAAGCAGCGCGTCGGCCTCGCGGACGCGCTGGTGCACGACCCGGAACTGATTATTTTGGACGAGCCGACCATCGGCCTCGACCCGCAGCAGATCCGTTCCGTCCGCACGTTGATCAAAAGCCTGGCCGGCAAGCACACGGTTTTGATTTCCACACACATTTTGCCGGAAGTGGAAATGATGTGCGGGCGCGTGCTCATCATGTTCGACGGCCGCGTGCTGGCGTCGGACACGCCGGAGAATTTGCAGCGGCGCATGGCTGGCGGCAGCCAGATCATCGCGGAAATCGCCGCGCCGGAAGCGGCGTTGCGCGCGGCGTGGGACCACCTGCCGGAAGTGGAGCACTTCGATCTCGTGGCCACCGACGGGGAATTTTTCCGCTGCGCGCTGACGCCGCGTGACGGCGCTGATTTGCGCGCGACGATTTTTGCGCTGGCGCAGCAGAACCGCTGGGCGCTGCGCGAGCTGACGCGCAGCCGACATTCGCTGGAGGACATCTATATGCAGGTCACGCGGCCAACCACGGAGGCGGTCGAATGAGCATCTTCTGGGCGCTGCTGCGGCGCGAGCTGGCGTCGTTTTTCTTTTCGCTGACGGGCTACGTCATCATCGCGGCCATCACGCTGCTGACCGGGTTGAGCTTCGTGGTGCTGATCCACAACCTCGGCACCGATCCGTCGCCGATGCCGGTGACGGAGATGTTTTACCGCACCTATTTTTTCTGGCTGATCGTGCTGCTGGCGTCGCCGGTGATCACGATGCGCGTGTTCGCGCTGGAGAAGGCGACGGGAACTTTTGAAACGCTGATGACCACGCCAGTGGGCGACGCGCAGGTGGTGCTGGCGAAATTTTTCGGCGCGCTGATTTTCTACCTCGTCGCGTGGCTGCCGCTGCTGGCGTGCCTGTTCACCGTGCGGCACTTCACCAACCAGAACGCGCTAGACGGCGGAACGGTCGGCGGAATGTTCCTCGGGATTTTTCTCGTCGGCGGACTGTTCATCTCGCTGGGCTGCTTCGCGTCGTCGCTGTCGCGCAGCCAAATGGCGGCGGCGATGATCGCGTTCGTGCTGGGCGTGAGCCTGTTTGCGCTGGGCTTTCTCGCCGAGGCGCTGCCGGCGTCGGCGCACTGGCAGACGCAGGTGATCTCGTATTTTGCGCTGTTCGAGCAGATGCGCGACTTTGCGCGCGGCGTGGTGGACACACGCGCGGTGACGTTTTACGCGAGCGCGACGTTCCTGTTTTTGTTCCTGACGCTGCGCGTGGTGGAAAGCCGCCGCTGGAAATAAAATGAGCGAAGAGAAAAAATCCCGTTCCAGCTTCTCGCCGGCCAGCCGGTGGGGCATCGGCCTTGACGTGGTGGTGCGCACGGCGCTGGTGCTGGCGGTGGTGGTGATGGCGAATTATCTCGGTGCGAAGTTTTTCCAACGGTTTTATTTGAGTTCACAGACGCGCGTGGCGCTGTCGTCGCGCACTTTGAACGTGCTGCACTCGATGACGAACGCGGTGAACGTGACGCTTTACTTCGACCGCAAGGACGAGTTTTACCCGGACATCGTGGCGCTGCTGAACGAATACCGCGCGGCGGACAAGAACATTTCCCTGCGCACGGTGGACTACGTTCGCGACGCCGGCGAGGCCGAGCAGGTCAAGGCACAATACAAGCTGGCCGGCGCGGCGGACAAGGATTTGGTCATCTTCGACTGCGGCGGGCGGGTGAAGATGGTCTCCGGCGACACCCTCACACAATACACGCTGGAGCAGTTGCCGAACGAGAAGGAACGCGAGTTTCGCAAGAAGCCGATTTCGTTTTCTGGTGAAAAGATGTTTACCGCCGTGCTGCTCGCGCTCCAGAACCCGGAGCCGCTGCACGCGTATTTCTTGCAGGGCCACGGCGAGCCGTCGCTCGCGGACACCGGCGATTTCGGCTACCTGAAGTTCGGCGCGGTGCTCCAGCAGAATTACATTGCCGTGAAAAATTTTGAATTTATCGGCGACAGCGCCGTGCCGATGGATTGCCACCTGCTCGTCATCGCCGCGCCGGCGGCGGAGTTCAAGGACATCGAGCTGCAACGCATTGACGAATATCTCGCGCAAGGCGGCCGGCTGCTGCTGCTGTTCAACTATGCCTCGCTTAAGCAAACTCCCAATGGGCCCGTGGCATTCACCGGGCTGGAGCCGATTTTGCAGCGCTGGGGCGTCAACGTCCTTGCCGACATTGCGCAGGATCCGAACACCATCACCGGCCAGGACATCAAGGTGCGCGCGTTCGGCCAGCATCCGATTGTCAATTCGTTCGCCGACTTCGCGCTGCACCTCGTCTTGCCGCGCCCGGTGGAAAAAATCAATTCAGCCAAGCCGCCGGCCAATGCGCCCGAAGTGACGGAACTCGCGCGCACCAGCGACGCCGGCACGCTCGCCCTTGACCGCCGCGCCGCGCCACGCAGCTATTCACTCATGGCTGCCGTCGAGCAGAAGCCCGTCCCCGGCGTGACCAACCCGCGCGGCAACACGCACATCGTCGTGGCGGGCGACTCCGTTTTTTTGAGCAACCACTGGATTGAAAGCGCGGCCAACCGCGACTTCCTGAGCAGCGCAGCCAACTGGCTGCTCGACCGGCCGCAACTCCTTGATGGCATCGGCCCGCGTCCGGTGACGGAATTCCGCCTGCTGCTGACGAAACACCAGCAACAGCAGCTCCGCTGGCTGCTGATTGGCGCGCTGCCCGGCGGCGTGCTGTTCTTCGGCTGGCTCGTCTGGCTCGTCCGCCGCCAATGAAATCCAAAACCACCGCCCTCTGGTTCGTGCTCGCGGCCGCGCTGGCTGCGGCCATCTGGTTTTCCCAGAAATTCCTCCAGCCCGCCGCGCCGGTGGCCGGTAATTTGCTTTCGGGCCTGCACGCCGCCGATTTGACCGGCATCCAGATCAGCCCCGCCGGCGCGCGCGAAATCGAGGCCGTCCGCAGCAACCGTGTCTGGCAGTTGCAAAAACCAATCGCGTATCCCGCGCAGGCCGCCGCCATCGCGGCGCTTGCCGGCGCGCTGGAAAAACTTGCGCCCGCCACGCGCCTCACGGCCGCCGAAATGCGCGCCCACAACAATGCCGAGGCGGATTTCGGCTTCGAAAACCCGCAATTCCGTCTCGAAGTATTTGCCGGCGAACAAAGCTGGCACCTGCTCGTCGGCAACAAAACTGCGCCGGGCGACCAGGTTTTCATCCGCGTCGTCGGTCTCGACGGCGCGTTCGTGACGGACGCGGGCTGGTTGCAATGGCTGCCGCGCACGGCGGACGAGTGGCGCGACACCGCGCTTGTGGACGCCGCCGGCACGACCGACTGGATCGTCGTCACCAACGGCGCGAAAGTATTGGAATTCCATCGCGATGCGACGAACCGTCTCTGGCGCATCGTCCGGCCCTATCCGGCGCGGGCGGACGGCGCGCGCATCGCCGCCGCGTTGCAACAACTTCAGTCCGGGCGCGTCACGCAGTTTGTCGCCGACGATCCGCGTGATTTGAGCAGTTACGATTTGCAGCCGGCGGAACTTGACGTGTGGCTTGGCCACGGCACCAATTTCACCGCCGCCGTCCATGTCGGAAAAAATCTGGCGGATTCATCGTCGCAGTTTTACGCGCGCCGCGAGGGCTGGAACGCCGTCGTGGCCGCCGCCGGCGAAAATTTTGCCGCCTGGCGCGGCGCGGTGAACGATTTTCGCGACCCGCACCTGCTCGCGCTGACCGCGCCGGTGGCGGAGATCGAGGTGCTCGGCGAAAATCATTTCACCCTGCAACAGCAGGGCGAAAACCAGTGGACGGTGGCCGGCGAAAAATTTTCCGCCGACGCGGAGAACGTGACAAATTTCCTCAAGCTGCTCACCGGCCTGCGCGTCGCGGACTTCGTGAAGGACTTCGCCACCGCGTCCGATCTGCAGGGCTTCGGCCTCGCCACGCCGGCGCGGCAAATCATTTTACGCGGCCCGACGGGCGACACGAACCGCGTGCTGGCGCAGTTGCTGTTCAGCACGACGGACACGAACCGCGTGCTGGTGAAAAGCGCCGACGAGGGTTTTGTCTATGCGCTGCGGACGGAGGATTTCGTCCGATTGCCGGAGGCCGGCTGGGAGTTCCGCGACCGCCGCATCTGGAGTTTTTCCGAGACGAACGTCGCGCAGGTCACGCTGCGGCAGAATGGCAAGACGCGCGTGCTCGTCCGCACCGGCGACAACAAATGGTCGCTCGGCCCCGGCTCGCAGGGCGTCATCAATCCGCCCGCCGTCGAGGAGACGCTGCACCGCCTTGGCGAACTCACCGCGACCGGCTGGGTCGGCCACGACGTGACCGCGCCGGAAAAATACGGGCTGAATCCGGACAACCTCGCCCTTACCGTCGAGCTGAAGACCGGCGAAAAATTGAGCGTGGATTTCGGCATGGAACTGCCGCGCGGCCAGACGGCGCTGGCGTCGGTGAATTTTGACGGCAGCCGCTGGGTGTTTGTCTTCCCGCCGGTGCTGTATCAATTCGTCGTGACGTATCTCACGATTCCGGCCAACGCCCCGTGATATGCCTGGATTCTGGCGCAAATGCCGCATCGCCTTTCGCTGCGTCCGCTTCGCCGCGTGGCTGGCGGCGCTCGCGGTGATCGCGGCGTTCCTCTGGTGCAACCGCGTCGGCCTGCCGGATTTTGTCAAATCACGGCTGGTCGCCACGCTCGCCGGACACGGCGTGAAGCTGGAATTTTCCCGGATGCGCCTGAGCCTCATCCACGGCCTCGTCGCGGAAAACGTCCGTGTCGGCCAACCAAAAAACAGCGACGGCCCGGACTTCACGGCGCGCGAGGTGCAACTGGACTTGAATTTCCCCGCACTCATCCGCCGCCACTGGCAACTCGACGGCGTGGTGTTGCGCGGCGGCACCTTCACGCTGCCGATCTCGCTGACGAACGCGCTCACGCTGACCAATCTACAGACCGACCTGCGGTTCAATGCCGGTGAAAAGTGGTCGCTCGACAATTTTCACGCGGATTTTTCCGGCATCAAAATCGGCATCAGCGGCGAACTGGCGCACGCACCGGAGATGGCGAACTGGAAACTGTTCGCCGGCAGCCGCAGTCCGAACCCGGGACAGTCGCGGGCGTCGCTGAAAATCTTTTCCGACGCGCTCCAGCAGTTTCATTTTCAGGGCCAGCCGCAACTGCGTCTGGCCTTGTCCGGTGACGCACGCGACGTGCATTCCGTCGCCGTGCGGTTGAGCGCCACCGCCGGCGGCGTAAGCGCGCCATGGTTCGCCGCGCAGGATTTTCGCGCCGACGCCACGCTGACCGAACCCGCCGGCGCGCCGACGAACGCCGAGACCGCGTGGGGCTTTTGGACGAACCTCCAGCCGTTCCGCCTCGCGTGGTCGGTGCGGCTGAACGGACTCCGCACGACCGTGCTCGACACCGGTGCCGCCAATTTCACCGGCGTCTGGGCCGCGCCAAAACTTTCCGTGACGACACTGACGGCGCAGGTCGGCGGCGGAAAAATTGCGGCCAGCGCCGAACTCGACGTGCCAACGCGCACGGTCACGTTCACGAACAACACCAACTTTGATCCGCATTTTTTAGCGGCACTGCTGCCCGAAAAAGCGCGTGCGGAACTGGCACGCGTCGTCTGCCGCCAGCCGCCACGACTGAACGCCGGCGGTTCGCTGGTGCTGCCGCCGTGGGACAGCCCGGCGGAAAAATGGCCGGACTCCATCGCGTCCTCGCTGGACTTAAACGGCACGCTCGACGGCACCAATTTGGAGTTTCGCGGCGCGCTGGTGGACTCGGTGCGCGCCCATTTTTTGTTTGCCGGAGAAATGTTGACCGTGCCGGATTTTACGGTGGTGCAGGGTAGAACGCGGCTGACGTTGAACGGGCAGGAAAGCCTGGCAACGAAAAATTTCCGCTGCCGCCTTGGCGGACAATTTGACGCGGCGAGCGTGCGCCCGTTTCTGACGGACAGCAACGCGGTGAAAGGCTTTGCGTGCCTGACGTTTCAAGAGCCGCTCGTGCTGAGGCTGGAAGTGGCGGGCAACCTGCGGACGCCGGAGACATTGAGCGTCACCGGCCAGCTTGCAGTGGCGAATTTTGCGCTGCGCGGCGAGACGATTGACCGGCTGACGGCCAGCCTGACTTACTCGAATTTGACGGCGGATTTTTTCCAGCCGGCGCTTTCCCGCGCGGGCGGCGCGCAGGTTTTTTCGGCGGAAAAACTCATGCTGGATCTCGCGGGGTTGAAAATATTCCTGACCAACGGCGCGGGTCACATCGAACCGATGGTGGTCGGCCACGCCATCGGCCCGCAAACGGAGGCGGCGATGAGGCCGTATGAATTTCTCGCCGTCCCAGAGGTGCGCGTGAACGGCTGGATTCCGTTGCGCCACCGGCCCGACGGCGAAATCCTGACGGACGCCGCGGATTTGCGCGTGGACGTGGTGGGCACCGCGCCGTTCCGCTGGCGGAAGTTCCAGACGCCGGCCATCACGGGCACGATTCTTTGGCGGAAAGATTTTCTGGTCATCACGAACGCGGTCAGCGAGTGCTACGGTGGCGAGGCGCGCGGCTGGGGGAATTTCAACGTGTCACCGGACATCAAGGGCACGGACTTTGAATTTTTCATGACCGGCACCAACGTGGATTTGCACCGGATGGGCCTCGCGCTGTGGTCGCCGACGAGCGAACTGGGTGGCGCGCTGTCCGGCACGATGGCGGTGACGCGCGCGAATTCCGACGACTGGCGGACGTGGAACGGCTGGGGCCGCGCCGCGCTGCGCAACGGCCAGCTCTGGAACGTGCCGGTTTTCGGCCTCGTCTCACGCGGCGTGAACACCGTCATGCCGGGCCTCGGCAACAGCCGCGCGACGGACGGCGCGGGCGATTTCACGATGACCAACGGCGTGATCTTCACCGACACGCTGGCCATTCACACGGCAACGATGCTGGTGAACTACACCGGCACCATGGACCTCGACGAAAATGTCAGCGCCCACGCCACGGCGCAACTGCTGCGCAACACGCCGATGATCGGCTCGGTCTTGAGCCTGGTATTTACGCCGGTGAGCAAAATTTTTGAGTGCCGCGTCACCGGCAAGCTCGAAGACCCGAAAGTCGCGCCGGTTTATTTCATTCCCAAAGTGCTGCTCGCGCCGCTGCACCCGATCCGCAGCGTGGAGGAATTGTTCGCCCCGCCCGCCGCCGATCCGGCCAAGTGACCCGCCGGCTTCAGAGGTGAAACCAGTTGTATTCGCAGGCGAAAACGCGCCAGTCCAAAATCGTTTCGCCGGTGAGCATGAATAGCAGCAAGCCGCCGAGCAAAAAAACCCTGGCCTTAGTCGAAAATTTTTGCAGCGCATGATCCAGACCGCTGGCCAGCAAAATTAAAACCGGAATCAGGATGCCGAGGAACAGCCGGCCCGACGTGAAAAAGGGATGCGCCCGGGAAGGGTAAAAGCATTCCTGAAAATCATATTTCACCGACAGCAGTGCGAAAAATGCTGACATCGCCGCCAGGCAGGCAAAGGCAATTGCCAGCGCGGCGCGGGAATCTTTTTGGAGAGGTTTCCTAATCGCCGTCAGCGCGAATGCTAGCAGAACCAGTGTCAACACTTGATAAAAAGCATCCAGCGCAGGCAGCGCCAGCGGCCGGCGCAGCCACCAAAATTCGCCCTGCCAGAAGGTCGCCACGTTGCCGCCGATGAAAATCCACAGGCCGTGCGGCGAAAAAATCGGATGCTGAAGCCACTCCGCCAGCGGTCGGGCCGTCCAGCCGAGCATTTGGATTTTGACCGTTGAGCCGGTGAGGTCGCCGTAATTCGCCCGGCACCAGAGCAGCCACGCCAGCGCCGGCGGCAGCGCGCAAAAAAGCAACGCCAGCAGCGGTGAAATTGCCGGACGCCATTTGCCGCTTCGGCAAAGCTGAAAGCTTTTCGCGGCAACCAACAGGGCGGAAACCGCCAGCGTCGGCAGCGTGCTGGTCTTGGTCAAAAAAGTCGCCGCCAGCGCGAGGCCGAGGGTGCCGGCCAGCCGCGCGGAGGGGATTTCCGCCGCCCAAAATTTCAGCAGCAGCCAGAACGCCGCGCCAAAGCCGAGTGGCGCAAGGATGTCGTTGTTGATGGAGTAAAACGCCGTCTGCGGCATGAAGGCGATGAACGCCGGCACGGCCAGCCGCGCGAACAGATTTTCCGGGAAAACTTCTCGCGCCGCAAGCCAGCCCAGCCACACGACGGCGATGACAATGGGCAGGTTCAAAAAGCGCAGCCAGTAAAGGAGGTGCCCGCCGGCGAGGCCGAAAGATTTTCCGGCATTCCACCACGCGCCGGCCACGGTGTAATAAAGTGGCGGTTGGATGCTCTCGGCACTGACGATGTTTTTCCACTGCGCGACGCTGGCGGCGATTTGCGGCAGGGTTTTCTCCGGCGGCTGTGACCACAGGGGCGGCGGCAGTTTTCCATCCGGCAAGCCCGTCGGATCGGCAAGGTAGGCGTGCGAGCTGAACAGGACAATGTAACGAATGGCCTCTGGTGAAAGCGGTTCCAGTCCGAGCGGAATCTGTGCCTGCGAATAACGGATGGCGAGATCGAAGTGCAACTGCTCGTCCACGGAGTTAAAAAACGGAAATGCCGCCGTGAAAACGAAAACATGAATCGCCGCCAGCAGGGAAATCAGACAGACCAATTTTACCTCGCTTCGGCGGGATTCGTTGGCGGCGGGTGCGTTCACTGGCCGGAAGGTTAGTTTGTCATGCGCCAAGCTCAAAGAAATTCCCAGTGCGAAAACATCGCCGCCTGACCGGCATAAGCGCCGCGCTCATCAATCAGGTTCCAAACCGTTGCCTGTTCAATGCGGAAGCGGCGGCCGGTCTTGGAAACGCGGACGCCGGAGTAATCGTCAATGAAACCCTTCGCCGTCACCGCCGCTAGCAGCCGGGCGCGCTCCTCGCGGTTGGGTGCCTCGGCGGTCAGGCGCGACGGCGTGCGCGTGAGTTCGGCCCACGACATTTCCCAGAGCGCGAGCGCGGCGGCGTTGCCGTAATTCAAAACCGGGTCGGCTTCCGTGCCGTGCGAGACGAGGACGAATGGCGCTTCAAAAACATTTTTCGCTAGACCGAGCGGATTGAACAGTCCCGGCAGCAACGCGCGACCGGTCCAATGATCCAGGCTGCGCGCGATGAGCTGCGTCTGCGCGATGACCGATATTTGTTGCCAGATGGATTCCATTTTCAAATCACAAGGTCAGCCGCAGCGTCTGCGCCAGTTCGTCCGGCGTGAGCGCGATCGGATTTGCCTTCATGCTGCTGGCGTTTGCCGCTTTGGCGACGATATTGGCGACGTGTTTCTCACGGATGTCGTAGGCGCCGAGCTTCGGCACCGGCAGATCAGCGACAAGTTTTTGCACCCATTCCACGCCGGCGTCGGCGGTGGCGTGTGGTTGGCCGGTGAGCAACGCGGCAACTTTTTGGTAGCGGGTCAAAGCCTGATTCTGCGGCTCGCGTTCACGCAGTGCGCGGAGATTTGCCGCCATGACGTGCGGCAGCAGCGCCGCACAGACGGCTCCGTGCGGCGCGGGAAACATTCCGCCAATCGGTCCGGCAAAACCGTGAACCGCGCCGAGGCCGGCGTTCGCCAGCGCGAGTCCGCCGAACAAACTCGCCAGCGCCATGTCTTCGCGGGCGGATTTGTTTTGTCCGTTGAAAACCGCTTCGCGCAACGAACGCGCCGCACGGAAAATTCCCTGCTCGCAAAAGCCGTCGGTCATCGGGTTTGCGCGGAGGCAGACGTAAGGCTCGATGAGTTGCGTCAGCGCGTCGAGGCCGGTGCTCGTAGTCAGGGCCGGCGGCAAATCGTAAGTCAGTTCGGGGTCAACGACCGCGATGCGCGGCAACATCAGCGGACTGCGCAGGCTGACTTTGATCTTGTGTTCTGGCGAGGCCAGCACGGCGTTGCGTGTGACTTCCGCGCCGGTGCCGGCGGTCGTTGGGATGGCGATGAATGGAGCCGGCGGTGTCGTCAAAGCCTTGCCGCGCCCAATGATTTCAAGGTAATCCAGCAGTTCGCCGTCGTTCGCCAGCATCGCGGCGATGGCCTTGCCGGCGTCAATCACGCTGCCGCCGCCGATGGCGATGACAAAATCACAATTCTTCTTTTTGGCGAACGCCACGCCGTTTTCGACCGTGGCAATTTCCGGTTCGCCGGTGACGGCGAAAGTTGCCGCGCCGATGCCGCTGGCGGAAAGGTTCGCCAGCAATTTTTCCGCGCGCGCCGGATTTTTTCCGGTGACGACGAGCGCGCGGCGGCCAAGATTTTTTACGTTGGCACCGACTTGGCTGATTGCGCCCGCACCGAAAATGATGCGTGTGGCGGTGGCGAATTCAAAGTTCATGTCACCAGCCTTGGTCGTCGGGAAAGACGTTGTTGAACTTCACGCTGGTGCGCGGCTCGGCCATCATCGCGGCCACCGTGTCGCGCCAGACCGGATAGTGTTTGGTTTCCTTGTGCGCAGCAGCGGCGACGGTATCGCGATAGGCTTCAACGAGCACAAATTTCGTCGCGTCGTCGGATTGTTGGACGACATCGAAGCGCGCGACGCCGGGTTCCTGCACGCTGGCGCGGGCATTGGCGAGCGTGGCGGCTTTGAAAGCCTCGATGCAATCCGGTTTTATGCGGACGTGGACATGGACGATTAGCATGGCCGAGAAATAGGCCAAATCCGGCCGAAGCTCAAGCGCGGGTTGCATTTGGAGGCTGGCCAAGAATGTTTTCCGGTGTAAGCTGGCGGCGGAAAAAACCAAAAATCTATGGCCGGCAAAATCGAAATTCCCAACGAACTCAAACAAGACCTGCCGCAAAACAAGTGGGGCAAAATCCTCGGTGCGACGCCCATCGTGATGACGGTGATTGCCACCATGCTCGCCGGCCTCGCGTCCAGCGAGATGACCAAGGCGCAATACGACCGCTCGGCCGCTGCGCAACTCCAGTCCAAGGCCGGCGACCAATGGGGTTATTTCCAGGCAAAAAAACTCCGGAGCGCGGTCAACCGCGACTCGTTTGAAATGACAGAGGGCAGCGTGGATACGCTTTCCATCGAGACCGAACTGCTTGACCAAAAGGTGAAAGGCGATCCTTTCCGCGCCCTGTTCGGTGGCCAGGCACCCGATCCGGTGGTGACCAAACTGGTCCCTGAAGTTCAAACGGCTTTGGATGCAATGGAAAAGCAGCAGTCGGATGAGGAAATCAGTGTGGCACTGGCGAAAGTCAGTCCCGACAAACTGGCCGCTGCGCTGGCCGTCGCCCGTCAGGATGCATCGGCCTACGACAAGGTCATCAAGACCATAGACCACACCATCAACATTGAACTCAAACCGGTATTCCTCTCGTTCTACAAGGAAAAACTCCGCGCTTTTAACGCCGCCTGTTTCCGTTATCGCGCTGCACGGTATGACGCGGAGGCTGCGCTAAACGCTACCATTGCCAACCTGCTTGAACTGCAAGTGAGAAAACAGAACATCTCCGCCGAGCATCACCACCAGCGCAGCGCCAAATTTTTCTACGGCATGCTGGCGGCGCAAATGGCGGTGATCATCGCGACGTTCTCCATCGCAGCGCGGCAGAAAAGTCTGCTCTGGTCGCTCGCCGCCGCCGCCGGACTCACGGCGGTGTCGTTCGCAGCTTACGTTTATTTTTACGTCTGAAAATTCGGGCGGAAAACAAAGGCGGGAACCGCACTTGGTTCCCGCCTTTTGACTTCTCACCTCTGGCCAGATTATTCGCTCACCGTGATGGCCTTGGGCTTGGCCTCTTCCGCCTTGGGCAGCGTGACGTTCAGGATGCCGTCCTTGTATTGCGCCTTCACCTTGTCGCCTGCGATCGCCGCCGGCAACGTGAGCGCCCGGGTGAATGTCCCGTAAAAGCGTTCCTGCCGGTGCACCTCGGTGCCTTCATGCACCTTCTCTTCCTTGCGTTCGCCGGTGATGATCAGCGCGCCGTCTTGCAGCGAGACCTCGATGTCCTCGCGCTTCATGCCGGGCAGTTCCACGCGGACGCTGAAGTTTTCCTTGTCCTCATGCACGTCCAACGCCAGAGCCCAGCCGGTCATCGGAGCTTCAAACAGACGATCCAGTTCATCCTGCAAACTGGTCAGCCGGCCGAAGGTTGGCCACGCCAGCGAGGGACGTTGATATTGCATCAGTTTCATAATTTGATCCTTTCGTTAAATGGTTAATTTGTTCTACACCTCACTTATAGCTTGCGCGATGCCAACGGCGGAAAACCAATGAAATTAGCAGTTTTTGAAGATTGCGTTTGGAGAGAAACCGGCGGACTGGAAAATTCTGGCACAGCAAATTGTGCCAACCGGCATCACGCTTGGCACGGCTGGCACAAATTGGGAAAGAAAAACTACCGCCGGAACATCCCCGGCATCGCGCCACCCATCTTGCCCATCATCTTGGACATCTTGCCCATTTTTTTCATCATCGTCTGCATCTGGAAGAATTTGTTGAGCATCGTGTTCAGCTCCGTCACCGTCACGCCGCTGCCCGCCGCGATGCGACGACGGCGGCTGGCGTTGAGGATGACGGGATTCAGCCGCTCCTTTTTCGTCATCGCACAGACCATGCCTTCCATGCGCTTGAATTNNTGCCGATGTCCATCTGCTTGAGCGCGTCGCCGCCGCCGGGCAGCATCTTCACGATGCTTTCGAGCGAGCCGAGTTTTTTCATCGCGCGTAACTGCTCCAGAAAATCTTCCAGCGTGAATTCGCCTTTGCGCATTTTTTCTTCCATGCGCTTGGCGTCTTCCTCGTTCACGGCCTCGGCGGCTTTTTCCACGAGGCTCACGACGTCGCCCATGCCGAGAATCCGCGACGCCATGCGTTCGGGATGAAACGGCTCGAACTCGTCCAGCTTTTCCCCGACGCCGGCAAACTTGATCGGCTTGCCGGTGACGGACTTCATGCTCAACGCCGCGCCGCNNTCCTGGCCGGTGGCGGCGTCGAGCACGAGGAGGATTTCCTGCGGCTTCACGAGGTCGCGCAGGCGCACGAGTTCCTGCACGAGCGGTTCGTCAATCTGCAAACGACCGGCGGTGTCAAAGATGAGGACGTTGCAGTTATTGGAATTGGCAAACGTCAGCGCCTCGCGCGCGATTTTCAAAACGTCCGTCTCGCCGCGCTTGACGAACGTGGGGATTTCCAACTGTTTACCGAGCGTTTCGAGCTGTTCCATCGCCGCCGGCCGGTAAACGTCCGCCGCCACGAGCAGCGGCGCACGGCCCTGTTTTTTGAGCAGCCGCGCGAGTTTGCCGGCGGACGTGGTTTTGCCCGCGCCATGCAAACCGACCAGCATCAGGCAACTTGGATTGCCCGAAAGATTCAGCGCGGCATTTTGCGAGCCGAGCAATTCCGTGAGTTCGTCGCTGACAAACTTGATGATTTGCTGGCCCGGCTGGACGCTGGCGACGACTTCCGCGCCGAGCGATTTCACTTTGACGCGCTCGATGAAATCGCGCGCCACCTTGAAATTTACATCGGCTTCCAACAACGCCATCCGCACCTCGCGCAGGGCGTCGCCGATGTTGCTCTCGGAAATTTTCCCGAGGCCGCGCAGGTTCTTGAAGGCGTTCTGGAGCTTGGTGCTTAACGAATCGAACATCCGGCCAGCTTAATTCAAAAGGCGCAGCCGCACAATTTCAAAGGGAAATGTCGTGCGAAGAGACTGAAGGCGCAAAAGTGATTCCTTGTCAACTTCGCGCATGCTTGTTTTTTAACAGCGTGCGGATTGACAAGCCGGCTGCGACATGGCTTAATAGTTGTCCCTTTTGTGGTAGGTTATCCAAGTGGCTAAAGGGTGCAGACTGTAAATCTTGAGGAGTAATTTGAATCAAATGGAATCACTTGATTTACAATGGAATCACGCAAAAGGAAAATTTAATTTTGGGAACTCAATGGAACCTTTTGGCATGGTTTTTTAACGCGCGGGATACAAAACGGGATACAATGGCTAACGCTTTAATTCGCCGACCATTCCGAGGATTTGCTCGCTATGGTTGGTTTCGGCATCCCATTTAAGCCGCTAAATACTGCCTTTCAAACTCCGTTGAAAAACCGGTTAGGATTGACACCGCTGCCGGGCACTTCTCCAAAATTTCATTGCAATCGCCCGCTGGCCTTAATCGCCTTTCTGACGAATCGCACGAACTTCCTATTCTTGAAATCAATGTTTTTCTCCCAAACGGCATGAGGCAAGGGGAGGGAAAAGAACCACTTTGCATCAGCCGCCAACTCTTTGAGCGTAATAATTCCGCCAATGTTGGCGATTCGCCACGAAGTCAGGTATTGCGCGAAAGCTTCGTTGATAAACACTTCCTCTGGCATGGTTACTGGATTTTTTAAGACATCCACATCGGTTTTCAATATCCGTTGCAGTTCCGGCTTTGCGGTAATTCCGCCCCAAAGCGCACGGTGATGGGCAGAGATCGTCAACAAATTTTCAATTTCACGGGCTTTTGCCTCGCGCCGGGACGCCGCCGCAGTCATGCAAAGACTCCCAATGATGCCAACCGTTTGAATGAGATTGAAGTGGCTATCAACCCAAGAGGAAAAACCGTCCATCCCCCGTTTTAAGCCGGGCAATGGACGGCTTGCAAGCAGACTTTAAGCGGCAGGGATTTCCGCCCGCGCCGCAATCAACACTTGGCGGGGAATCCGAACAACACGCTCATTTGTGCCAACACCGGCACCGGGCGGCATGGCGGGAATTGCTTCCGCCGTCATGTCCGCACCGACCGCCGCGAAATCGCCGTCAGTCATTTCCAAAATTTGCGGGCAATGATAACCACCTTCACAACGGTTTTGCTCATTTCCGCCGAGCCGTTTCTTAAACATGCAGAGACTATGCTTTTAAGCATATCCTCTGTCAAATGGAAAAAGATGTAAAAATTACCTGTGATAAATGCCGAAAGCCGTGACGCAATCTGCGCTGAAATCGCCCGACTCATGGGCGAGGAACGAAAGCGGCTCAAACTTTCTAAAAATAAAATTGCTTACCTGACCGGCTTAAATCAATCCACCGTCAGCCGATTGGAAAATCACCATGAAAATCCGACTATGGATTCGCTTTTGCGTGTGGCGGATGTTTTAGAAATCAATCTTGGCGACATAATCAAACAGGCGATTCAAAATGTCGGAACGCTAGAAACCAAATTGAAAGCTCCCCGGAAGTCGCGCAAATAAACCGCCGACCCGCCGAAGATTTCACCCAGCCAACATCCCTTATATCTGGTATTGGATGTATTTTTATCATTTCAACTCACTAGAACAGGGTTGACCGAATCTGTGTTATAATTATTATTATAATCAGTAAAATTATGACACACTCACTAAAAATCCGCCAGGTCGGTAGCTCTCTCGGAGTAATTCTACCGAAGGAAGTCACCGGCACCTTAAACGTCAAGGAAGGGGACACACTGTTTCTGACAGAGGGAACCGAGGGGTATCGGGTTGTCGCACACGATCCAGATTTTGAAAAAACCATGAAAATGGCGCGTGACACTAGACGCACCTATCGCAACGCTTTACGGGAATTGGCTCAATGACCGAACCCCACTGGCTAACACGCAATCAAGTGGAAACTATCCACGAAGACTTAGTGCGTGAACATGGCGGGCTTCCGGGCGTTCGCGATGAAAATGCACTTGAGGCAGCAATCGCCAGACCCATCAATCTTTTTCTACACGAGAAAACGGATATACATGCACTTGCTGCTACTTATGCTCATGGCATCGCCAAGAACCATCCGTTTTTTGATGGAAACAAGCGAGCGGCTTTTGTTGTCGCGGATGTGTTTCTCAAATGGAATGGGTATGCGTTTTCCATGTCAGAGCCGGAGGCGATAACAGCTATGGTCGGTTTGGCCTCTAGCAAAATATCACAGCAGGAATTCGCCGAGTTTATTCGCATGAATTCCAAAAAGTGTGCGCCTGAACGCAGTTGGATCAAAGGCCGCAAACGCTAATTAAAAGCGGTTTTCTGCCCCTCTCCCACACCCCGCACAATTAAGCTTATGTCTAGTCCCGCGATCGGCGCGTTTTGGCTTTTCCCTTGAGACTGCGTAATCGCTTTAAGTCCAGCTTGTCTTGGTCGCGTTTCAACGCCTCCTTTGTTTTGATGAGCGCATCGAGACCGATAAACGGAACATTCAGCCCGTCGCTTTTGAAATAAACGCGATCCTTGAAACATTCGTCAAACGTGACGGCGGCAATTCCAGTGAGAATGTGTATTCGGCGCGGCGGCTCGCCAATGGCAATACTGGAATCTGATTCGAGGAAGTATTCTTTTGTGGCGCTGTTTGGAAATCCAAAATCCTTGAATACCTCCACAAGCTTTTCGGCGTTGTCGGGACTGATTGCCACGAAAATATCAATGTCGCCTGTATATCGCGGGTAGCCGTGAAAGCCCACCGCATAGCCCCCGACGACCAAGAATTTAACGCCTCTTGCGTCGAGAAAATTCAAAAACTCTTGGAAATGTTTGTTCAGCATATTTTTCCCCTTGGATTGTCAGGTTGATTATCCCCACCGCCTCAATGCGCTCTTCAGGAGTTTTGGAAAGCCAATAAGCGTCCCTGTCCTCGACATCGCGCAGACGGCGTTTTCTGACTATGCGGACAAAACCCTCCACGCTTACCATCCCAATCCTTTAACCCGCCGATGTCAACCGCGTTCAAACAGTGTTGCGTCTTTTCAAAAAACGTCTTTGAATTGTCCTTCAATGGAGGACAGGGGCGGCAGTTCAGCGGCAAAACAACTGACACATGAGTATCGGCGTGCGAATCTCGTTCTGGCTCCGAAGGATTATTTTCTTGGTCCCGTATTTGCCGCCACTCCACAGACCGGCGCGCGTGAGGTAACGGTTTTAGACCGTCTTTATCAGATCGGCGGCTTTCACCCTATGGATGCCGATGTTCACCCGCCAGCACTTGATGTCCGGCACGCCCGCGCCATTTTCTCGCTTTTGAGTTTCCGCGACAAAAATGACAAAAGCGGCAGCCGCTTGATCCGGTTTTCATTTAACGAGCTTTGCCGATGCTACGCCCAAACCAACGGTGGCCGCTACGCCAGAGCTATCAAGAAAATCGTCAAAGACCTCATGGATTCCTATATCCGCGTTACCGACATAAAAAGCGGCGTGGCTCACGAATATAGATTGATTGAGCGAATTGACATTGAAAAACGCCCCATCCGCAGAAAAGACGCCCGCCTTGCACGCTCGCCGCAACTCGAAATGTGGTTTAACGGTTGCACCCTTTCACCGGAGTTTTTTGGTCTATTATCTCATATAAAAGAGCTTCAACACCTGAAACTCGATGTATTCAATTCAATCCGTTCCCCGCTCGCACAGGCGATCTATTTATACATCCCCTCACGCGCTCACCACCATTCAGAAGATAAGCCATTTGAGATCACTCTGACAAATCTGCTTCAACAGGTTTCTTTTCCTGTCCCAACTGTGAACTGGATACGCAAAAAGCTATTCACGCAGAACGGAGATCCGATCATTAACCAGTTGGACGGGATTGAAACGCTCAAAGGTATATTCCGTGTCCGACTAGCTCCAACCTCCGACCGGAAAGATTGGAAACTTCAGTCGTGGGTTGAAAAGAACGAACTCAAATCGCCTTCATCTGGGAAATCATCAAAGCTTGTTACCGCCTATTTGAAAAGTGGTCGCTCGCGTGAATCGTTCGACCAGGCACTTTCCAATATCCCGTCCCTGTCGAGTTATGAAATTGATCTTCTCGAAGCTGGCAAGGTGGTGATTGGAAAAAACAGACGTTTTTTCGAGATGGCGAAGGCGCTCCTCAAAGAGCCTCTTTTTGATGAACTTTTGGCGGAGGCGAAGGGCAACGAAAAGGAAGGCCGAAAGGCTATAAATAATCCGACGGCTCGACTGATTCACCGCATTATGGAAGCGATTGAAACTCCGGCTACAACCAGACATTCCGGCTCGCAAACTGGTTTGGACAGCTAAGTAGGTGAGCCAAAATTGGTTTGGACAACTAAGTAGGTTCTTTGGAAATTGTTTGGACAGCTAAGTAGGCTTATTCTCAATATAAATACGGAAAGCGCTGATGTTCAACAGCGTGTAAATTTAGCGTTTCAGCCTCCCATATAATGATTCCCCATCTAATGATATTCCATTGGGAATGCGATAAATATCGAATCAGGGAACCGCTGGTAAAAAATCTAAAGCTCAATCACCGCATCTGGCACGAACCCAGGATCAAGTTGATGCGGATAGCCCCGCTGGTTACTGAAAATACGCGTCCGGCCAATTTTGTAATCCACGCAGTAATGCGTATGTCCATGAATCCACAGCGGCACGCCGCTTTGCTTCACCAGTGCATCCAATGGGGAAGCAAAAGCCCCGTTCAAGATGCTCCCCGCATGGAAAGGCGGATTTGATTTTCCACTGGGCGCATGATGCGTGATGACTACCGTTTTTTGCGGGTTACACTTCGCCAACTCGCTTTCCAGCCAGCGCAACGAAGCCTTGTGCATTTCCAAGGAGTCTTCTGGTTGAAATGTCCCTTTCTTGGTTTTTATTAGGTGAAAATCCGTCATGGATTTTCCTGCCGCGAGCATCGCAGCAAACGGCGTCGGCCAGAGCGCAAAATCCGTCCACTGTTAGCGGGCAGTTAAAAGCGGACAGGGATGGGCACTTGAAAAGCGGACACTTTGAGGGACGCATTGCGTTTGGAGCGGCAGATGCCGCACAAAGACGCGATGAATCAACTCAAAATGAGCCAGCAACAGTCCATCATAACCTTGTGGCAGCACGGGTGGTCCTTTCGGCGGATCGCTCGGGAGCTGCAACTGCGCCGGGAGACGGTTTCCAAATACGTCCGGCAACATGAGGCGGAGGTTTCAAAACCGGCCAAAGTGCCCGCCGGCTCGACGGGGGTGGCGGAACCAGAACCGGCCAAAGTGCCCGCCGGCATTTTAGCGCGCAGCCGGAGCCAGTGTGAACCGTGGCGGGCGGCACTGGAGCAAGGCTGGCAGGCGGGTTTGTCCGCCCAGCGCCTCTATCAGGATTTGGTGGTCGGCCAGCAATATGCCGGCAGCTACGATGCGGTGAAGCGGTTTGTGCGGCGGTTGTCTGCCCAAGCGGAACGTCCCTTTGTGCGGATGGAGGTGGAGCCGGGGGCCGAGGCGCAGGTGGATTTTGGCCTGGGTGCGTGGGTGCTGGTGGACGGCAAGCGCAAGCGGCCGCATTTGTTTCGGATGGTCTTGAGTCATTCTCGGAAAGGCTACAGCGAAGTGGTGTGGCGGCAGACGACCGAGAGTTTCATCCGGTGCTTGGAAAATGCCTTCCGTTTTTTTGGCGGGGTGCCAAAAACTTTGGTGATTGATAATCTGCGCGCCGCCGTGACGCGGGCGGACTGGTTTGATCCCGAACTCAATGCGAAGGTGGCGGAGTTTTGCCGGCACTACGGCACGGCCATGTTGCCGACGCGCCCGGCGATGCCGCAGCACAAGGGCAAGATCGAGGCGGGCGTGAAGTTTGCCCAGAACAATGCGCTCAAGGGCCGCAGTTTCGCGAGCCTGGCGGAACAAAATCTGTTTCTTACCGAATGGGAAAGCGGCGTGGCCGACACGCGCATCCACGGCACGACCCGGCAACAAGTCGGCAAGGTGTTCAACGAAGTCGAGCGCCGGCAACTGTCGCCGCTGCCGGCGGGTTTGTTTCCGGTGTTCGAGGAAGCCCCGCGCACCGTGCATCAGGATGGCTACATCGAGTTGCAGCGGGCGTATTATTCGGTGCCGCCGGAGTATGTTGGTCGCCAAGTCTGGGCGCGCTGGGAGTCCCGGCTGGTGCGCGTCTTCAACCAACGGCGGGAAGTCATCGCCGTCCATGTGCGGGTCGAACCGGGGAAGTTCGCCACGGATCTGAACCATGTGCATTCCCCGTATCGGCGGATCATCGAACACGGTCAGGCTTATCTGCTGGATCGCGCCCGGCTGATTGGGGCGCACACTGGCAGTTGGGCCGAGGCGATGGTGCAACAACGCGGCCCCATCGGCACGCGGGTCTTGCACGGCCTGTTGTCGCTGGCGCAAAAACATCCGGTCAAGGCGCTGGAAAGCGCGGCCGAAAAAGCTCTCCATCACGGCACTTGGCGGTTGCGCGACCTGCGCGACCTGCTCGAACAAGCCGGGCCGGCGCCGCAACTGGACTTTCTGGAAACACACCCGCTGATCCGCAATCTCGATACTTACCGGGACTGTGTGCCCGATTGCTTTGCCTCCTCAACCCTCAACCCAGAACCAGCCACCTCACTATGAATACTGCCAGCCTCGAAACCACCCTGAAACAACTCCGCCTCTCCGGCCTGTGCCAGACCTTGGGCGTCCGGCTCCAGGAAGCCGCCGCCAACCGTCTCGGCCATGCCGAGTTTTTGGAACTCATCCTGCAAGACGAACTCAATGTCCGGCAGCAACGCCAGATGGAACGCCGCACCAAGGCCGCCGACTTCCACACCCTCAAACCGCTGGAGGACTTCGACTGGAGCTTCAACCCTTCCGTTCACAAAAAGGAGATTTTTGATCTGGCCTCCGGCAAGTTCATCCGCGAAGCCAAGGATGTGTTGTTCCTCGGCCCGCCCGGTGTTGGCAAAACCCATCTGGCCCAGGCCATCGGTTACGAGGCCATCAAGATGAACTTCCACGTCCTCTACCGCTCCATCTTCGATCTGGTCCGGGACTTCCTCAAAGACGAGGCGTTCAACCAGCAGGAGCGCACCGTGCGCAAATACCTCAAGCCCGATCTGGTCATCATTGACGATATGGGCCTTAAACAACTGCCCAAACACTCCGGCGAATATCTGCTGGAAGTCATCATGCGCCGCTACGAAAACCGCTCCACCATCATGACCAGCAACCGCCCGCTGGAGGAATGGGGCAAGCTCCTGTCCGACGTGCCCACCGCCGGAGCCATCATTGACCGGTTCCTGCACCATGCCCAGGTCATCGCCATCACCGGCAAAAGTTATCGCGTCAAGGAAGCGCCGGGCATCAGCCCGGAACATAAGAAAAGTCGGAAGTCCAACGAACCTTCGACCGCAGAACCGGCGAGCTAAAGGGCTCGCTATCCGGTTCTGCTCGTTCTAACTCGCAGCGAAAATCCCTTGCTTGAAAAAACCAAAATGATATGAATTCCTCACCTCAGAGTGGCCGGTTTTGAAGTGCCCGCCACTGTCCGCTTTTCAACTGCCCGGTGACA
>PLYV01000279.1 GCA_003151855.1 Limisphaerales bacterium
CATCGCCCACCTGCGTGATGGCGAGAATGGCAAACGTGATGGCCGCCGAACCGGACGCCACGCCCAGCGCGCCGGTGCCTCCTTCCAGCGCCGCAATGCGCTGCTCGAAGACGTCGGTGGTGGGATTCATGATGCGCGTGTAGATGTTGCCGAATTCCTTGAGCGCGAAAAGATTCGCCGCGTGCTCGGTGTTTTTGAAGACGTAGGACGTCGTCTGGTAGATCGGCACTGCGCGCGAACCGGTGGTGGGATCGGGAACCTGGCCGGCGTGCAAGGCCAGCGTGGAAAGATTTTTTGAACTCATATTTATGATGTTATGATGGTTGGTATTTAGAAATTGTAATTAAGGCTGGCGACCGGCGCAACCGCAGGCTGCGGCGAAATGCGGAGGAACAGCGCGCCGCAAAACTTTTTGCCGCGCCGGCCACCAGCAGTTTGGTTCCCTTAAAACTCCCACTTGGTCGTGATGCCCCAGACGCCGTTGGACTCATGGTTCAGGACATTGCCGAAATGGCCGTAACCCACCGCGAGCGTCAGGTGGTTGTTGACGACGTAGGCCGCGTCAATCGTCCACCAGTCGTTTTCCACGCGGACCAGATTGCCGATGGCCTTGTAGTCGCGCGGCTGCTGCTTGTATTCCGCCGCCAGCGCAAGGTTGCCGGTGACGAACACCACCACGTTGCCCTCAACCACAAAGTTATAGCTGCGGGTGAATCCGCCGAGGCCGTCCCAGACCGCTTCCGTGGCGCGGCCGCCAAGCTCGAGCAGCACCGGACGCGGCAGTTGCGTGAACAGCTTCGAGGCGTAGAGCGTGAAGTCCGTGCCGTCATGATCAGGAATGTTCGCCACGCTGGCCAGCGCGCCGCCGACCTGGTGGTTCACCTCGCTGATACCGTCGTTGTATTTGTAATGCACGCCGGCGGTCACCGCCGGAACCCATTTCTGGTCAAACTCGCCTTCTTTCAAAAGCTGGTAGCGCGCATTGAAGTTGTGCAGTTGCACATTATCTTGGCGATAATTGACGATGCCGGCATTTCTCAAGGCCTGCGGCAAATCGCCCAAACTGAGATAGTCCCAGCCGTAGCCGAGTTCCAAACGTGGGAGCGGTGATTCCGTGATGGTCAATGCCTCAAGGTTTTTATCGTAGCCGAGGCTGACGTGGGCAAACCCCACGCTGGGCCGTCCCACCGGTTCGCCATCCCGTGGCGGATTAACGATGTAGGCCGACAGCGTGGAGAAAATGCCGCCACTGCCTTCAATCTGATGCAACGGCAGCGGCGCGGGTTTTTCCGCCTTGGCGGGTGCCGATGCTGCCGCCGTGGTCGTGGTATTGGTGCTGACTTCAGCGCTCAAACCCGTGGCTGGCACCGCTGCCACCAGCAACGCCGCCAGCGCGGAGCCAAAGTTTGAGAGGCGTTTTTCGTGTGAACGGGAATTGGGATAGGATTTCATTTTTGTTGTATGTTTTTATCAACAAACCTCCAGTAGTCCGGTCAGCGTTGTTGTTCGATTGTGTTTGTTATTATGGATTGATCCAGTTCGTCTGGTGGTAAATTTCAAGTTAAGCGGCGCATTCGCCACCGCGTGCGCCCACGACAAACGGCTGTGTCGAGCCAAGGTCGTGATAAAACGCGGGCTGCTCCGTCGGCGAAGCCACCTGCGTCAAGGGTTCAAGCCGTTGCTTGAACGCGGGCAATCCGACTCGGCTGACAAACGCAGGAAAACTTTCCGCCGCCTGCCGTTCTGCCTGATAAAATCCCACGACCTGCCGGACCGCTTGCGCCACGTTCAACGCGGGAATTTCCAGCACCCGCGCGCCAAACGCCTCGGCGGAGGAAACGCCGCCCAGCAACAGCGCATAATGCGGCACCTTACGATTGTGAAAATTCTTCGACACGCCGAACAAGCCGATGTCCGAAGCATGATGATGGCCGCACGAATTCGGGCAGCCGGAAATGCGAATGCGCAACTCCCGCAAGGACGGGTCAGCCGCCAGTTCCTTTTCCAGCACGGTGATGATGGCCTCGGCCGCCGGCCGCGGATTGGTGATCGCCATCAGGCAGGCGGTCGCCCCCACGCACCGCGTGATGTCCGGCAACTGCTCCGCCGAAGCTCCGGAGAGCGAGTTGCATTGAAGCGATTCATACAGCTCTGGCAGCAAATCCTCCGGCACCCAGCGCAACAAAATATTCTGATCAATCGTCGTGCGCAGACCGCCGGCAAACTGCCGCGCCGCGCTGGCAATCAGCCGGATTTGCGCCGGCTGCAAATCGCCCAGCGGACACCGGATCAGCACCGAGGCAAATCCGTTCTGTCGTTGGGGGTGGACATTGCTTTCGCGCCAAACCTGGAAACCGGCATCGGTCGAAGCTGATTTGGTTCCGCGTTCAACCGACGGTTTTAATTCAACATTTTCCGGCAAGCGGCCACTAAAAGTTTGCCATGTTGTGTCGGCACCTTTCAATTCGGCACGCACCGCCTCGCGGAATTTTTCGATGCCCCAATCCGCCAACAGCCATTTCAACCGGGCGCGCGCGCGGTTTTCGCGATAGCCGTGCCGGTTGAACACGCGCAGCACGGCTTCGAGCACGACAAATATTTTTTCCACCGGCACGAAATCCTCCAAGACTTGCGCGGTTTTTGGCGAAGCTCCGAGCCCGCCGCCGATGGAAATCCGAAATCCCTCGGCATCGTCCTGCCGCACGGCCCGGACGCCGATGTCCGAAACCAGCGTGCGCACATGATCGTGCGCGCAGCCCTCAAACGAAATTTTGATCTTGCGGGGAAGTTTTTGAAAATCGGCGTGTTCGCGGAAATAACGATCCACCGCCAGCGCGAAGGGCGTGACATCAAAAACTTCATCCTGCGCCACGCCGGAAAAAGGGCAGGCCACCACGCCGCGCACAAACGGCCCGCCCGTCCGCAATGTCGTAAGACCAACAGCTTCGAGTTGCTCCAACGCGGCGGAAATTTCCGCCGCCGGCAATCCGGCAATTTCTATTCCTTGGCGCGTCGTTAAATGCGCTCCCTCCGGCCAACCCGACAGCTCGGTCAGCGTCGCCACGGTTTCCAATTGCCCGGCTGTCAAAACACCCGCTGGAATCCGGATGCGGACGATGAATTGCCCGGCTTTTCCACGCAGGCTGTAAACACCATGCCGCACGCGAATGCTTTTAGTGGCATCCGTCGGCCCGGTTTGAACTTCCAACCGCAACGCCCCGGCTAACGCGGCGAAACGCCCTTCATTTATGTTCGGCACTGAGTTCATTGGTTTGACTCTTAATAACGACTTTTATTGTCGTCTTTTGTTTGGCCGGGGCTCTCCGCTAATTGGCAAATGTCTTACTTGGATTGCCATCCGCCTCGCTGGTGGGTCAATCGTTCGTGTTAAGTTAGCATGGCATATCGTGTGGCCTTTGAAATTCGACGCAAGCAATCAGGTGAAGTTGGGCGCCATGGTTATTCTGGCCTGCTCGTGCTTGAAGAAAGCAAAGCGACATGCTTGTTTCCGATTTAGAGGCTTTTTTGAAGGCGCATTCATCTGCTACGCCATAAAAACTAACCCTCACCAATCCGGCTCGCGGTAGTTCTTCACAGCCGCACCGGAATATTCTTCTGCTTCAAAAACTGCTTCACGTCGCCGACGGTGTAGG
>PLYV01000040.1 GCA_003151855.1 Limisphaerales bacterium
GCAGAATTGAAATCGAAAAATGACCGAACAGCGGTTTTATCCAGTTTTTACAATAGCGAAATCGCTGTCAGCAAAAACTAAACCGGACAGCAGTGATTCCGTGTTATGAAATCAAAATATGTCCTCCTAACCAGTCTGATGGTTCTGGCCGCTACAATCACCGGCTTGGCCGCGATGCCGGGCGGTTATCTTTTTGTCACCTTCAAGGGCGAACAGACGCCGATGAGCGAACAGATTTATTTTGCCGTGAGCAAGGATGGTCGCAACTGGCGCGCGTTGAACGGGGCCGAGCCGGTGCTGGTCAGCCAGCTTGGCGAAAAAGGCGTGCGCGATCCGTATTTGCTGCGGGCGCACGACGGCAAGAAATTTTACCTCATCGCCACCGACCTTTCCATCCACCACAACGGCGACTGGGGCCGCGCCCAGACCGCCGCCAGCCAATCCATCGTCATCTGGGATTCCACCGACCTGGTGCATTGGTCCGAGCCGCGCCTGGTGAAGGTGGCGGCGGACGACGCCGGCTGCACTTGGGCGCCGGAAGCCGTGTATGACGAAGGTAAAAAGGAATATCTCGTCTTCTGGGCGTCGATGACCAAACGCGACAATTTCGGCAAGCAACGCATCTGGGCCGCGTGGACCAAGGATTTTGCGACGTTCGGAAAACCGTTCATCTACATCGACAAACCGTGGCATGTGATTGACACCGATATCGTGCGCGAGAACGGCCGGTTTTACCGATTCACCAAAGATGAGCAGTTCAAGTCCATCACCATGGAAACCAGCCCCAACCTGCTCGGCCCGTGGAACGACGTGACGAATTTTTCCCTCGCCAAGATGCAGGGCTACGAAGGCCCGGAATGTTACTGCATCAAACCCGGAGCCGACGGCAAACCGGGCCAATGGTGTTTGATTCTCGACAACTACGCCCGCAGTGCCGGCTACAAACCTTTCGTGACCGATGACCTTGGCGGCGGCCAATTCAAACTTGGCGAAGGTTTTGTTTTCCCGTTCAAGTTCCGCCACGGATCAGTCCTGACCGTCTCGGAAAAAGAATTTGAGCGAATCGAGGCCGCATACGCAAAAGCCAAGCCTTGAAACGCATATAATATCCAAAGGGATCAGTCCACGCCGCCAAATTTTCATAATCCCAAAGTTTCACACGGCACGTCCTGCGCGGCAATTTGCAGTTGGACGTGTTGCGCGCCGATGTGGTGGAGCTGCTCGGCCATGACGTGTTCGGCGAGCGCGGGCGTGTTGCATTCGCGGCTCAAGTGCGCNNTGGCCGTGGCGTCCGAGGATGCGCTGCTTCAACGCCCACGAGCGGCGCGGACAATCCTGCAGCATCTTTACATCATGGTTGGATTCGAGGACGAGGACGTTCGCGACGCGGATGCGTTCCAGCACGAGCTTGGTGACGTGGCCGAGGTCGGTGGCAAACCCGATGTTGCCGGCGGCGGTGCGCAAAACGTATCCCACCGGATCCTGCGCGTCGTGCGGAATGGAAAACGTCTCAATGCCGACATCGCCAATCTCAAAGCTTGCGCCGGTCTCGAACAGCCGCCAGTCAATTTTCGATTTGAGCAATGCCGTGCCATCGGTGCCTGCAAAGGCCGGTTTCTTTTTCGAGTCCCACTTGGTTTTGAGCGCCCAGAGGGTGCCGTCCTGCGTGCCGCGATTACAGAAAACTGGGATGTGAAATTTGTCCGCGA
Organism: Limisphaerales bacterium; assembly: GCA_003151855.1. GTDB lineage: Bacteria > Verrucomicrobiota > Verrucomicrobiia > Limisphaerales > UBA11358 > UBA11358. Next base: position 1,710 of record PLYV01000040.1, read on the forward strand.
GTCCGAGGACGCCGGCGATGTGGTCGGAATGTTCGTGGGTGATGAGGATGGCCGAAAGATTTTCCGGCGTCTTGCCAATCGTGGCGAGACGCTTGCGGATTTGCAGCGGCGAGAAGCCGGCATCCACGAGGATGCGCGCTTCGGCGGTCTCGACGTAGGCGCAATTGCCGGCCGAGCCGCTGCCGAGGATGGTGAAGAAGACGGACACGCGGAGAAATTAAAACGGAAACTGGACGGCGGAAAGCGGAAACGCGTTTCAGAAAAATTTCCTTTCTTAATCGTAATCCTAATCCCGATTTGCAGATTAAGATTAGGATTACGATTAAGATTAGGAACGGCAGCCGACAAATTGACATGGCTTTGAGATGGGTTAGCCTGTCGGGAAGGCATTTTGCGGAATTGGGAACGCAAAGTGCTTTGTTGTTATCAAGCGAATCATGTTTTGCAAAACAAGCTTTTTCCGGGTGACGGCGGCGCTTGGCCTGGCCTTGGCCGCCGGCGTCTGTCCTGTTTCTGGTGCGGATGTAAAAACTTTACACGGTCATGTGCCGGCGATTGTCAGCAAGCTGGCGGCGCTGGGCGAATTGCCGGCGACGAATGAGCTGCGGCTTGCCCTCGGCCTGCCGCTGCGCAATCCGGCGGGGCTGAAAATTTTTCTCGCGGACATCTACAATCCCGCCAGTCCGAACTACCGCCGTTACCTCGCGCCGGAACAATTCACCGCGAAATTCGGCCCGACCGAGGCGGATTATGCGGCGGTGAAAAAATTTGCCCAGGCGAACGGCTTCCGCATCGCCGCCACGCACGGCAACCGGCTGCTGCTCGACGTGTCGGCCAAGCCGGCGGACATCGAGCGCGCGTTTCATTTTCATCTGCACCGCTTCCAGCATCCCACCGAGGCGCGGGAATTTTTCGCGCCGGACGCGGAGCCGACAGTGGAGGCAACGCTGCCGGTGGCGGATGTGGGCGGCTTGAGCAATTACCAGTTGCCGCATCCGAAATTGTCGAAAAAAACCAGCGTCAACAACGCCGTGCCCAAGACTGGTTCTGCGCCCGGCGGCGATTTTATGGGCGACGATTTTCGGGCGGCGTATGTGCCGGACACGACGCTGACCGGCGTGGGGCAGACGGTCGGGCTGTTGCAGTTCGACGGATTTTATTCCAACGACATCGTGGCCTATGCGAAGCTCGCGGGCGGTGGGCGGACGAACATCCAGATCAAGACGGTTTTGCTGGGCGGTTTCAACGGCAAGCCGACGCCCGGCACGAATAGCAGCAATATCGAAGTGGCGCTCGACATCGAAATGGCGATGGCGATGGCACCGGGCCTTTCCAAAATCATCGTGTTTGAGGCCGGCCCCAACGGTTTGCCGAACGACATCCTGAACGCGATGGCGGCGAGCAATACGGTGAAAAATTTGAGCTGCTCATGGGGCTGGGGCGGCGGGCCGGATGCGACCACGGACGCGATTTTTCAGCAGTTGGCGGCGCAAGGACAATCCTTCTATAATGCCTCCGGCGACAGCGACGCGTTCACGACTGGCGCGACTTCGGTGAACGGCGTGGATAACAGGAACAATGCAGATGCGCCGTCGAGCAGCCCTTATATTACACAGGTTGGTGGCACGACGCTGACGACGACCGGGCCGGGCGGCGCGTGGCAGTCCGAATCGGTCTGGAACTGGAACAACAGCATCCAGCCCGGCACCGGCAGCAGCGGTGGCATCAGCAGTTATTATGCGATTCCCGACTGGCAGTCCGGCGTCAGTATGGCGGGCAATCAGGGTTCGACCACCAAGCGCAACATCCCCGACGTGGCGTTGGCGGCGGACAATGTTTATTGCGCCTACAACAACGGCGGTTCCGACGCGCTCGGCGGCACGAGCTGCGCCGCGCCGTTGTGGGCGGGGCTGACGGCCTTGATCAACCAACGGGCGGCGCGTTTGGGAAATCCTCCGATAGGTTTTATCAATCCGGCAGTGTATGAAATTGGCGGCGGCTCCAGCACAAATTGCAGCTATGGCGACGGTTTTCATGACATCACCACCGGTGACAACACTTGGAGCGGCAGCACAACAAATTTTTATGCGGTCAGCGGCTATGATCTTTGCACCGGCTGGGGCACGCCAATGGGAACCAATCTCATTTCTGCGCTGGCGGGTTTGCCGGATGCGTTGGTGGTCGCACCCGATTCAGATCTGACTGCCAGCGGTCTGGCTGGCGGCCCTTTCACCGGCGGTTCTCAAATTTTTGAAGTGGCGAATTCCGGGGCAAGCGGCCTGAACTGGAGCCTCATCAACACTTCATCGTGGTTGCAGGTTTCAACAACCGGCGGCTGGCTGGCTGCCGGTGACCGCACCAACGTGACCTTTGATTTTGCCCCGGCGGCGAACACTTTTCCTCCCGGAATCTACGTCGCTACGATTCTATTTAGCAATGCAGCAACCCTGATCGCGCAGCCGCGGAACCTCATGTTGCAGGTGAGGCCGGTGGTCAGCGTGGTTTCCGCGAACCCGCTCAATGTCACCGGGGCGGTCGGCGGGCCGTTCAACCCGTCCCCTTCCGTCATCACCTTGACTAATGCCGGGAACGGGCCGCAGAGTTGGGCCTGGTTTAACACCAACGCGGCGCCTTGGATCAGCGTTTCACCTGCCAGCGGCACGCTGGATCCGCACACGGGAGTCAGTCTTAATGTCATTGTCACCCCGGCGGCCAACAAACTCGCGCTGGGGAATTATTCAACCGTTTTGAAATTTACCAACCTCAACGCGGTCGCGCTTCAGTCCGTTGCGTTCCAGTTGCAAGTCCTGCCGGTCCTGTCGCTGTTGCCCACGGCTGGCTTCGTTGCCAGCGGCCCGGTGGGCGGCCCGTTTTTTCCGCCGGCGCAGGACTATGCCATTGTCAATCTCGGTGGCACGTCCGCCGTCTGGAAGGTCGTGAAATCCAGCGCGTGGCTGGCGGTGAACCAAGCCACCGGCACGGTCGCAGCGGCCAGCCAAAGCACGTTCACCATCAGCTTGGCAGACAAGGCGAACACGCTCGCCGCCGGCATCTACAAAACCACCGTGAAGGTGATGAATGGCAAAAATCAAGTGGTGCAAAGCCTGCCGTTCACCGTGAGCATCGGGCAGAATCTGGTGGCCAACGGTGGCTTTGAGAAGGGTAGTTTCAGCAAGTGGACATTGAATGCGAATGCGCAATGGACCCGGGTGGGCAGCCGCAGCGGGCTGGTTCACTCCGGCAATTACGGCGCGATACTGGGGCAGCTCGATACGTTGGGCTATCTGTCACAGGTGTTGCCGACTCACGCCGGCCAGACTTATCAACTCTCGCTCTGGCTGCACAATCCAACCAACTCCATCGGCGCGACGCCCAATGAATTTCAGGTGCAATGGGAAGGGACGATGCTTTACGACCAAGTTGATATGCCGTTTGGCAAATGGACCAATTTGCAGTTCACCGTCACCGCCACCATGGACGGCTCGCAGCTTCAGTTCGGTTTTCAGGACGATCCCTACTATCTCGGCCTCGACGACGTGAGCGTGAAACCGATTGTCGCGCCGCATGTGAAAGCCATTGCGCAGAATTCATTGCCCGTGCCGGCGGCGTTCCATTTTGACTTCGCCGTCACCGCCGGCTCGATTTATCAGGCGCAATACAAAACCAATCTCGCGCAGCCGGACTGGATTGACCTTGGCGCGCCGGTCACGGCAGATGCGGACACGTTCACCCTGACCGACACAAATACCGCGCTGTTTGCGCAGAAATTTTACCGGCTGATTCTAATCCAGCAGTGATATATTGAAACACCATGCCTGATCGCGCCCAGATGAAAGTTGCTTTGGCCGCATTAGTTTTTTTTACAGCGGTCATTACCGGGTTCGGCGCGGAACCCGCGCGGAAAATTCTGCCCGGCCATGTCGTGCCCGCCACAACTCGTTTGACGCCCATCGGGCAGCTGCCGGCGACCAACGAACTGCACCTAGCCATCGGTGTGCCGCTGCGCGACCCCGCAGGGCTGGATAAATTTCTCGCGGAGGTTTACGCCCCGGCCAGCCCCAACTACCGGAAATTTCTGACGCCGGAGGAATTCGCCGCCCGCTTCAGCGTCACGGAAGGCGATTATGCGGTGGTCAAAAATTTTGCGCGGACGAATGGTTTCGTAATCACGCACGCGCACGGCAACCGGCTGCTGCTCGACGTGACGGCCAAGGCGGCGGATGTGGAGCGCGCGTTTCATCTCAAGCTGAACAAGTTCAAGCATCCGACGGAGAACCGGGAGTTTTTTGCGCCGGACGTTGAGCCGACCGTGGAGGCGGATTTGCCAATCGTTGACATTCAGGGTTTGAGCGATTGTTACAAGCCGCATCCGAAGCTGCACAAAATGGATTCAAATAACACCGCGACGCCAAAAAACGGTTCCGGTTCGGTCGGCAGTTATTTGGGCGATGACTTTCGCAACGCCTATGCGCCGGGTGTGACGCTCACGGGCGCGGGGCAGCAGGTGGGGTTGTTTCAATTGGACGGCTATTATCCCAGCGATATTGCTGCTTATGCGCAGCAGGCGGGCGGCGGGCGCACGAACATCCAGGTGCTGCCGGTGCCGGTGGGATCCACCAACTGGAACATTGGAGTCAATGGCGGAAACGGTGAAGTATCATTGGACATTGAAATGGCCATGGCCATGGCGCCTGGCCTGTCAAAAATCTTGGTGTTCGAAGGGCCAAGTTCAGCCTGGCCCAATGACGTGTTAAACGCGATGGCGGCGAGCAACACCGTGAAAAATTTAAGTTCCTCGTGGGGCTGGAGCGGCGGGCCTCAAGCAAGCACGGACAACATCTTCAAAACGATGGCGGCGCAGGGACAGTCCTTCTTCAACGCCAGTGGCGACAGTGACGCCTTTACCATTGGGGCGGGTTCGGTCAACGGGGTTGATAATCCATCGAACACGGGCACGCCAGCAAGCAGCCCTTACATCACCCAAGTCGGCGGAACGACGCTGACAATGAACGGCACCGGCGCGTCCTTTGCTTCGGAAACGGTTTGGAACTGGGGTTTGGACCAGGGCAAATATGTGGGCAGCAGTGGCGGTGTCAGTTCTTATTACTCGCTTCCAAGCTGGCAATCGAACCTCAACGTGGCGACCAATCTGGGTTCCACAACCCAGCGGAATATTCCCGACGTGGCGCTGACGGGGGATAATGTTTTTGTAGATTACAACAACGGCTCCACCGGTGCTTTTGGAGGCACCAGTTGCGCCGCGCCGTTGTGGGCCGGTTTCATGGCGCTGGTCAACCAGCAGTTTGCCAGCAATTCCGGAAATGCCACCAATTCCGTTGGTTTCATCAATCCGGTGATCTACGTCATCGGCAAGGGAGAAAATCCCAATTTCGACTATGCCTCCTGTTTTCACGACACCACCGCTGGAAATAATTACTGGCCCAGCAGCCCGACAAGCTATCCCGCAGTGGCTGGCTATGACCTGTGCACGGGCTGGGGCACGCCGAACGGATCCGGGTTTATCAATGCGCTGGCATTCTTTGATTATCTGACCATTTCGCCTTCCGCCACCACCACCGCCAGCGGTTCGCCTGGCGGGCCGTTTTCGCCATCGTCCCAAGTTTTCACGCTGACGAATGCCGGGGCGTCCGCGTTGAACTGGTTTATCACCAGCACATCATCATGGCTCACGGTTTCCTCAACCAGCGGCACGCTCGCTGCCAACAGCCAGACCAGCGTGACGGTCAGCATCAACAGTGCCGCCAACAGCCTTGGATCAGGAACGTATTTTTCCACCGTCGTTTTTTCCAACCAGACCAGCGGCGTTTCGCAAAACCGGCAATTTAATCTTGTGGTGAGTGATCCCCTGGTTTTGTTGACGACCAATGGTTTCACGGCTTCTGGCGCGGCGGGCGGACCGTTTTATCCCGGTTCGCAAGCCGTCACGTTCACCAATCTCGGGGCAACTTCGCTGAATTGGTCCCTCCTCAACGCGCCGTCGTGGCTGACGATTTCTTCCGGTAGCGGTTCCCTCAACGGCCACAGCTCTGTGTCCGTCGCCGTCTCCACCAATTCCGCCACGGCCAATTTGGCGAACGGAACTTACAACGCCACACTCGTGCTTTCAAATCAGTCCACCCACCTCACGCATGGACTCGTGTTTGCGGCGCTGGTGGGACAGAACATGGTCCAAAACGGCGGGTTTGAAACTGGCGATTTTACAGCTTGGACACTATCGGGAAATTTTGGCTCTTTTGCCGTGACCAGTTCGTCAGCTTATGTCCATTCCGGCACTTATGGACTTCAGGCCACGGCGAATGGCCTTGGCTACATCACGCAAAATCTGTCCACCGCCCCGGGACAAACTTACCAGCTCTCGTTTTGGTTCTTCGTCTCTGGCACCCGAGCCAACCAGCAATTTCAAGCCAACTGGAACGGCAGCACGGTATATAATACCACGGCTCCACCCACCAGTTGGACCAACCAGAAATTGATCGTCACCGCAACCTCAACCAACACCCAGCTTCAGTTTGGGTTAAATTCCGCCTCAAGCCACTCGCTCGCGTTGGGTATCGACGACATCTCCGTCACGCCGGTCAATTTGCCGGTTATCACCCAGCAGCCCGTTAGCCAAACCAATCTCGCCGGTAGTAATGTCACCTTCATCGCCGGTGTCACCGGCTCCACGCCGCTGGCTTTTCAATGGCGCACCAATGGCGTCAACCTGGTCAACGGTGGCAATTTTTCCGGCGCGAACACCAATGTTTTGACCCTCACCGCGATCACTCCGGGCAATTCAGGCAATTACACACTCGTCGTCACCAACGCCTACGGCTCCGTCACCAGCAGCGTGGCCACGCTCACGGTGACCTTGCCGGCGGCCATCGCCAGTTCATCGCTCACCAACCGCAGCGGCCAGTGCGGACAGAACACAAATACTTTTGCCATCACCACTTCCGGCACCGCGCCGCTGGCCATTCAGTGGAGTTTGAACGGAATGCCGTTCCCCGGCGCGACCAGCACCAGTTTTTCGCTGACCAATCTTTCCGTTTCCACCGCCAATGTGTCCGTCACCGTCACCAATCTTTACGGCAGCGCGGCCAGCAACGTTACCTTGACGGTCATTGATTCTTTGCCACCGGTCATTTCGCTCGCCAGCACCAATCCGTTTTACGTCGAGCTGGGCGGAACCTATGTTGAACCCGGCGCAGCGGCTTTCGACCTCTGCGCTGGCGTTGTCCCAGTTGTCACCAACGGCACGGTGAACACCAGCGTCGTCAGCACGAACACCGTGACCTACGCCGCCAACGACGGCAACGGCAACACCAACACCGCCGTGCGCACCGTCATCGTCCGCGACACCACGCCGCCGGTGATTTCGTGGAGCTTCACAAATCAGACCGTCGGCCTGAACTCCAACTGCATCGCGTTGATGCCGGACGTGACCGGAACCAATTTTATTCTGGCTGCCGATTTGTCCGGCTCCGTGACCGTCACGCAAAGCCCGACGAACAACGCCACGTTGCAATTCGGCACCAACACCGTCGTCCTCACCGTTGCCGATGCTTCTGGCAACAAATCGTATTCCACGAACCGCGTCATCGTGTTCGACCAGACGCCGCCGGTGTTCGTGAGCCAGCCGCAGAGCCAGACGAACTTCGCCGGCACCACGGCAAATTTCAGCGTGGCCGCCAGCGCCTGCACGACGCTGTCGTTCCAGTGGTTTTTCAACAGCACGCCGCTGACTGCGCAGACAAATATGTCGCTGGCTCTGTCCAACCTCACGGCGGCCGTGTCGGGAAATTATTTTGCCGTCGCCACGGCGGCCGGCGGCTCGTCCACCAGCGTCGTCGCCACGCTCACGGTGAATTTGAATCCGGCCAGCGTCGTGCTTGACTCATGGTCCAATCCCGACGGCTTCAAGGACAGCTTGAATTTCACCGTCGCCGTCACGCCGACGAATGCCACCGGCACGATTCAATTTTTGACGAACGGAACCGCATTCGATTTGGAACCGCTCGTCACCGGCGCGGCCACCAGCACCAATCTGTCCACGCTGCCGCGCGGCACGAATTTCATCACCGCGATTTATTCCGGCGACGCCGCTGATTTGCCCGCCACGAACACCCTCGCGCAGATCGTCACCAACCATCCGCCGCAGGTTGCGCCGGCGTTTTACACGCTGGTCGCCGGGCTGGACTTGACCATCGCCGTCGCCGACCTCGCGACGAACTGGAGCGATGCTGACGGCGATCTGCTGTCCGTCGCATTCATCAACGTCAGCACCAACGGCGTGACGGTGACGAACGCGCTGCCGGATTTGTTTTATTCCAATCCCAATTACGTCAGTGACCAGTTTGTCTGCGTCATTAGCGACGGTTTTGGCGGCACGAATTTCCAGGCCGTGAACATCACCGTCGTGCCGCAGACGAATGCCACGCCGGCCATTTCAAGCGTCGCCGCGCCGCCGCCGGGCGGCATCGTTTTGCAACTGACCGGCGCCTACGGCTCGACCTACGTTTTGGAAAGCGCGGATGACTTGACCGTCGGCGACTGGCAGCCGGTGGCGACGAACACGCTCGGCCTCACCGGCGTCTGGCAGTTCACCGACTTCGGCGTGACGAATAACCCCGTTCGCTTCTACCGGTTGAAACTGGTGCAATGACTCTGGTGGAGCGAGTGTCTCCGCGAGCCGCTTGCCCGTAACGCGAAAAACCGCAACAATGCCGGCGTGAGCGAATTTCTCCAGCGCGTTGAAACGGCCATGGCCAAACGGCGGCTGTTTTCGCGCGGGCAAAAAATCCTCGTCGCCGTCTCGGGTGGCGTGGACTCGATGGTCTTGCTGCACGCGCTTTATTTGCTGGTTAAAAAAAATCGCTGGCAGATTTCCGTCGCGCATTTCAACCACCGGCTGCGCGGTCGCGCCAGCGAGGCGGATGAAAAACTCGTCCGGCAAGCGGCAAAGACGCTGCGGTTGAAATTTTTCGGCGGCGGCGCGGACGTGAAACAATTCGCCGCGCAAACGAAAATTTCTGTCGAGATGGCTGCGCGGAAAATGCGCCATGAATTTCTGGCGCGCACGGCGCGGGAACAAAAAATTGCCGTCATCGCCTTGGCGCATCATGCGGACGATCAGGTGGAGCTTTTCTTTTTGCGCCTGCTGCGCGGCACGGGCGGCGAAGGTTTGGCGGGCATGAAATGGCATTCGCCATCGCCGGCGGACAAAAATACTTGGCTCGTTCGTCCGCTGCTGGATTTTCCAAAGGCGGAGCTGCTGGCGTTTGCGTGCGAGAACAAAATCCGTTTCCGCGACGACGCGACGAATTTTGCAAACGACTTTCTGCGGAACCGGATTCGCAACGAATTGCTGCCGCTGCTCCGCAAAAAATACCAGCCCGCCGTGGATAAAGCCGTTTTGCGCCTGATGGACATTGTCGGTGCGGAGTCGGAGTTTGTCAGTGAGGCGGCCTGCTGCTGGGAGCGCCGGCATCCTGCCGGCCCGGCGCGGCGTAAAACTCGGAGTCACGCCAGCAGGATGCCGGCGCTCCCGGATGGCGGTTTCGACAATCTGGCGCTCGCGGTGCAGCGGAAGGTTTTGCAGCGGCAGCTTGTCAGTCTTGGTTGGCTGCCGGATTTTGAACTGGTCGAGCAGTTGCGCGAAACGCCGGGCCGGCCGGTGAGCATCGCGGCTGGTGTTTCGGCGGTTCGTGATGTGTCGGGAAAAATTTCCTGCCGCCAGGCTGAAACTGCCGGGTTCAATTCTGCCGAATTGAAATTGAAATTGTCGGGCAGGGCGGGGCCGGCGGAATTTGCCGGCCAGAAATTTTCCTGGGCGGTGAAAAAATCCGGCGGCTTGCGGGGATCGGGCTTCGTTCAACTTCGTCCCGACCAGCACTCGCCCCGCCGCGCGGAATTTTTTGATGCGGACAAGATCGGCGGCGAAATTATTTTGCGTCACTGGCGGGCGGGCGATCGGTTCCAGCCTATCGGCATGAAGACGGCGGTGAAGTTGCAGGATTTGTTTGTGAACGCCAAGATTCCCGCCGCGCGCCGGCGCGAGCTGGTTCTGGCGACGACGTCCGGTGGTGAGATTTTTTGGGTGGACGGCCTGCGGATTGGCGAGAAGTTCAAGCTGACGCCAGCCACGCGGCGGCAGTTGCGCTGGAAGTGGTCAAAAATCGCGGCTTAATTCGCTTTACACCGTTGGTGCGAATAATTATCTTTCCGAACTCATTTATTATGGAAGCGAAGACAAAGACGATTGAATCATTCAAGACGCACGCCAAGGACACCGGTTCCGCCGACGTGCAAATCGCGCTGCTGACCCAGCGCATCAACCATTTGACCGAGCATTTGCAGACCGCCAAGAAGGATCACAGCTCCCGCCGTGGATTGCTGATCATGGTCGGTCAGCGCCGCCGGCTGCTCGACTATTTGCAGAACACCGACTTGGGCCGTTACCAAACGGTCACCAAGAAGCTCAAGCTGCGCAAGTAAGCAACTCAATTTGCGGAGGGCGTGGCCTTGATTTCTTCCAAGCCCGCCTTCCGTTTTTGGATTCCGGTGGTCCACGCGAACTTCCAGACTCCTTAACCAAACAACCTCGCGTAAAAATCCGCCTTCGGGAAATTTCATTCAGCTCCGAAATCTTTCGGGGTTCACTGAAGTTCCTCGGGAGGCGGTGAAAGAAACAGTTATGTCAGAGAAAATCACCGCCGCCATCGGCGACAAGCAGATCATCATCGAATCCGGCAAATTGGCCAAGCAGGCCGACGGTGCCGTGACCGTCCAGATGGGCGAAACCATCGTCATCGTGGCCGCCGTGGCCGCGACCAAGGCCAAGGAAGGCCAGGACTTCTTCCCGCTCACCGTTGATTACCGCGAAAAAGCGGCGGCGGCCGGCAAATTCCCCGGCGGCTACTTCAAGCGCGAAGGCCGGCCGACGGAAAAGGAAATTCTCACCTGCCGCCTCACCGACCGTCCGATCCGTCCGCTCTTTCCGAAGGGCTGGTATAACGAAGTTCAGGTTCAGACCGTGCTCCTCAGCGCGGACGGCGAGAACGATCCCGATATTTTGAGCATCGTCGGCGCGAGCGCCGCATTGATGGTTTCCGATATTCCGTGGGCCGGGCCGCTCGGTGCGGCGCGCATTGGCCGCATCGGCGGCAAGTTTGTCGCGAATCCGACTCATGCCGAACAGGCCGAGAGCGACCTCGACCTCGTCTATGTCGGCAACGAAAAAGACATCGTCATGTATGAAGGCGCGGCCAAGGAAATCTCCGAAGCCGACTTCAGCGCCGCGCTGAAGTTCGCCCAGGAAGCCATTCAGCCGATCATCGCCGCGCAGAAGGAACTCGTCGCGAAAGTTGGCAAGAAGAAGCGCGAAATCACGCTTAAGATTGTCCCCGACGAAATCCTCGCCGACGCGAAGGCGCTCGCCGGCGACCGTTTCGTGCCTGCCTTGCTCCTGCCCGGCAAGCTCAACCGCGAAGCCGCGTGCAACGCCATCAAGAACGAAGTCGGCGCGAAGCTCGTCGAGAAATACGGCGCGGAAAAGGTCACGCCCTTCGTCATCAACGATGCGTTCTACTACATCCAGAAGGAAGCCGTCCGCAAATTGATCCTCGAAAGCGGCAAGCGCCTCGACGGTCGCAATTTTGAACAGGTTCGCCCGATCTCCAGCGAAGTCAGCATTCTCCCGCGCGCCCACGGCTCGGCGTTGTTCGCGCGTGGCGAAACGCAGGCCGTTTCGCTCGTCACGCTTGGCACCGGCGACGACACGCAGGAATTTGATTCCTACACCGGCGGCTCGAACGAGAAGAAGTTCATTCTGCATTACAACTTCCCGAACTTTTCCGTCGGCGAAACCGGCCGCATCAGCGGTCCCGGTCGCCGCGAAATCGGCCACGGCGCGCTCGCCGAACGTTCGATTGAATCCATGATTCCGTCGGAAAACTATCCTTACACCATCCGCGTCA
>PLYV01000076.1 GCA_003151855.1 Limisphaerales bacterium
CGTAGAGGAACGGGCCGTTGATCTTGATGACGCCGGGGCTGAGTTCGTCAATCAGCTCGATGAAAATCTCGTCCTCGGTCAGCGCGTTGAGCGGGTCAATGAGGTAGCGCGGGTTGAAGGCGATGGCAAGTTCCTTGCCCTTGTAGTTGATGGCCAGGGTTTCGCGGGCTTCGCCGACTTCCGGCGAGTTGGCGGTGATGGTAAGGAGATTTTTTCCAAAGGAAAGTTTGACGGAGTTGGCCTTCTCGCTGGTCATGATTTCGGCACGGCGCAGCGCCTGCACGAGTTCTTCGCGGCCAATCGTGATGCGTTCCTTGGCGTCGCCGGGGATGACCTGACGGTAGTTCGGGTAGTTGCCCTCGATGAGTTTGGTGATGAGCAGCACGGAAAGTCCGCCTTCGCTCTTGAGTGCGAACGAGGCCTGGTTTTCCCCAAACTTGATTTCCACGTCGCCCTTGTCCTGCAAGAGGCGGTTGAGTTCGTTGATGGCTTTGGCGGGCACGATGAATTCGCCGCTGCTCTTCTCGGAAATTTCCACTTCCTCGTCCACGAGCGCGAGCCGGCGGCCGTCGGTGGCCACCAGCGTCATCTTTCCTTCCTTGAGGCTGACGAAGATGCCGTTGAGGACATAGCGCGATTCGTCGGTGGAAACGGCGAAGCTGGTCTTGCGTATCATCGCGCGGATGTTTTCCTGCGGTTGCGCGACTTTTTTGTTATCCTTGAAATTCGGCAGCGGCGGAAATTCATCCGCGCCCAAGCCGTGAATCTTGAAGAACGACGAGCCGCTGCGGATGCTAGCGACGTTTTTTTCGTCCACTTCAATCTCAATGTCGCCGGAAAGTTCGCGCACAATGCCAAAAAGTTTTTTTGCCGGCAGCGTGATGGCACCGCCCTTGGCGACCTTGCCTTCCACCTTGCACGCGACGGTCACGTCGAGGTCTGTGGCGGTGAACTCCACATGGCTGCCTTCGGCGCGAATGAGGACGTTGGACAAGATCGGCAGCGTCGTGCGTGAGCTGACGACATTCTGCACGGCCGACAAGCCGGCGATGATCTGATCTTTGGTGATCGTGAGGTTCATGCGGGTATAATATTCTGTGTTCTTTTAAAAAATCTATTATTATTAAGGGTTGTGAACAAGCCCTAACAACTTCCAAAACCGCCGTCCTGACTAGCTAAACTTTATGTTCAGCGCGCGGACAAGTAAAAGCTATACCAGCCAGAAAAATAAAAAAGCCAAAGTTGTTGGCACTACTCACAACTCATTCACAAACGGCTGGCAGCTTTTCCAGCAAGTTGTGCCCGGCGGATGACTTCAGGCAAAACGGAACAAACCCAGTCAATTTCTTCCGCTGTCGTTTTTCGACCCAGCGAAAAACGCACGAGCGAATTAGCCTCCTCTTTCCGGCCAATGGCCGCAATCACATGGCTCTGCTCCAGCGAACCCGCCGCGCACGCCGAGCCGCTCGAAGCGCAGATACCTTCCACGTCCAAACCCGCCATCAACGCAATGCCATCCGTGCCGCGCACGGTGAAACTGACGGTGTTTGCCAAAGAATTAGTGCGTGGGGAAACCAATTCACAGGCTTTTATTTTTTCCACGGCCGCCGCCAATACGTCCGCGAGCAGCTTCAGCTTGGCATGGTCAAAAACCGGCGATTTAACGAATTTTTCCAGCGCCGCGACCAGCCCGATAATAGCCGGGAGATTTTCCGTGCCAGCACGGCGTTCATTTTCGTGTCCACCGCCAAATAAAATTGGGTTGGGATGAAGCGGAGACTTGATGTAAAGCAAACCCGCGCCTTTCGGCCCATGAAACTTGTGCGCGCAAACTGAAACCAAGTCGGCATTGAATTGACCGATGTTTTCCACCGGTTCCTTGCCGAACCACTGCACCGCGTCGGTATGAAAAACAATTTCACGCTCGCGGCACAAAGCGCCGATTTCCGCCACTGGCTGAAGCGTGCCAATTTCATTATTCGCCGCCATCACCGAGGCGAAAACCGTGTCATTGCGGATCGCCTTTTGAAAATCACCCACGGACACAAGTCCGTCCGCGTTAACTGGCAGCCGCGTGACGGCAAAACCCTCGTTTTTTTCCAGATAATCGAAGCATTGCAGCACCGCGTGATGTTCGATGGAAGAAGTGATGAGATGCTTGCCTTTGGTTTTGAGCAACCGCGCCATGCCGAAGATGGCGAGGTTGTTCGCCTCGGTGCCGCCGCTGGTGAAAATAATTTCGCTCGGCTTCGCGCCAAGAAATTTTGCGGCGCGGTCGCGGGCATCATCCAGCAGCGCCCGTGCTTTGCGCCCGACATGATGCACGGACGACGGATTGCCCCAGATTTCGCCGACACCTCCGCCCAAAAATGGCAGCATCGCGTCGCGCACCGCCGGGTCGAGCGGCGTGGTGGCGTTGTAATCGAGATAAATCGAGCGCGGCATTGGCAATTTACGATTTACGATTTACGATTTACGCGGGTTGTTCAAAGCGGCCCAATCGTAAAACTTAAAACGCAAAGCGTAAATGAAAACGCAGGTGAAAATATGCGGCATCACAAATGTCGCCGATGCGCTGACCGCCGCCGAAGCCGGCGCGGACATGATTGGGCTGATGTTTTACGACGGCAGCCCGCGCCGCGTCACGCTGACGCAGGCGGTGGAGATTTCCCGGGCGCTGCCGCCGTTCGTGCTGCGCGTGGGCGTGTTCGTGAACCCGGAGCCGGATTTGGTGATGCGCGCCATTGCCGAATGCGGCTTGAACCTGCTGCAATTCCACGGCGATGAGGATTCATATTTCTGCACGCAATTTGGCGTGATGAGCCTTAAAGCGATTCGCGTTCAAAGCGCGGAAAGCCTTCAAACATTGGGCGATTTTCACACCGATGCCTTTCTGCTCGACGCGTATTCCAAATGCGGCCTCGGCGGCACCGGCGAAAAATTCAACTGGGAGCTGGCGATTGAGGCGCAAAAATTCGGCAAACCGATTTTTCTCGCCGGCGGCCTGACGCCGGAAAATGTGGCGGACGCCGTGCGGCAGGTGCGGCCGTTTGCCGTGGATGTTTCCAGTGGCGTGGAGTCCGCGCCGGGAAAAAAGGACGCGGCGAAAGTGCGGGCGTTTATTCAAGCGGTGAACAGCGTCGGCTAAATTATGAAACGCATCGCTGTCTATTGCGGTTCCCAAAAGGGCGTTCGGCCGGAATACGCGGCGGCGGCGCAGGCGCTCGGCACGTTGCTCGCCCGCGAGAAAATCGAGTTGGTTTATGGCGGCGGCATGATCGGCTTGATGGGCATCGTGGCGGACGCGGTGTTGAAGCACGGCGGCCACGTCATCGGCGTGATTCCGGAAAAGCTCGTCATCAAGGAAGTCGTCCACGAAAAGCTGCCGGATTTGCGCGTGGTAAAAACCATGCACGAACGCAAGGCGCTGATGGCGGAACTGGCCGATGGTTTCATCGCGTTGCCCGGCGGCTACGGGACGTTCGAGGAATTTTTCGAGGTGCTGGCGTGGAGCCAGCTCGGCTGGCATCCCAAACCGTTTGGTCTGCTGAACATTGCCGGCTTCTACCGCCCGCTGCTGGAATTTCTCGACCACACGCGCGACGAGGGTTTCATCCGCCCGCAGCATCGTGAGCTGGTGTTGACGGAAAGCGACGCGGAAAAATTGCTGCATCGGTTAAAAGCCCACCGGCCGCCGGCGGAAAGCAAGCGGGCGAAGTAAGCAAAAAGTTCACCCCGCAGTTTTCTTGAGGCGGGGCGTGGTCAATAATTGGCGAGCATACAGCAAAAGAAGAAAAGCAGGTTCCTCGGCGGCGGCATAGCTTTTCCGAAAATGCACCGCATATTGGCCAAACAAACCTTGAGCCCGAACGTCACGCGGCTCGATGTCCACGCGCCGCGCATCGCGCAGATCCGGCAGGCGGGACAGTTCGTCATCGTCCATCTCGCTGAAAATTCCGAGCGGATCCCGCTCACCATCGCCGATTCCAATCCGGAAACTGGCGCGGTCACGCTTGTCATCCAGGCTGTCGGCAAAAGCACGAACGAACTCGTCGCACTGAACGTTGGCGATTCCATTCGCGATGTCGCCGGCCCACTCGGCCATCCGACCGAAATGATTTCCAGTGGCCACGCCCTCTGCATCGGCGGCGGCGTCGGCACGGCGGTGGTGCATCCCATCGCCCAGAGTTTGCAGAAAAACGGCGTGCGCGTGACCAGCGTCATCGGCGGCCGCTCGAAGGAATGGGTGATTTTTGAAAATGAATTAAAGCGCTACGGCAACGTCGTGGTTTGCACGGACGACGGCAGCTACGGCCGCAAAGGTTTTGTCACCGACGCGGCGAAGGAAATTCTCACCAACGAAAAAGTGGACATCGTCTATGCCGTCGGCCCGGTGCCGATGATGCGCGCGGTGGCCAACCTCACGCGCGGCTTCGGCGTCCACACCATCGTCTCGCTGAACCCGGTGATGATTGACGGCACGGGCATGTGCGGCGGCTGCCGCGTGTCGCTCGGCAACGAAACCAAGTTCGCCTGCGTGGACGGCCCGGAGTTCGACGGCCACAAGGTGAACTTTGACGAATTGCAGGACCGGCTCGGAACGTATCGCGAGTTCGAGCAGAAATCGCTCGCCTGCGCTGCCGAAAATTGCCGGCTCGAAAAACAACTTTCCCAGAAATCCTGATATGTCCGCCCGCATTTCCACCAAACAACGGATGCAAATCACCCGGCAAGCCATGCCGGAACAGGACGCCGCCGCGCGTGCCGCGAATTTCCTCGAGGTGAATCTCGGCCTGCCCGAACGGCTGGCGTTGCTGGAAGCCGACCGCTGCCTGCAATGCAAAGATCCGCGCTGCATGGAGGGCTGTCCCGTCGGCGTGAACATCCCGAAATTTCTCGACCTGCTCACCGCCGGCAAGATCGCCGAGGCCGCGCAAAGTCTGCTGTGCGACAACGCGCTGCCCGCCGTCACCGGCCGCGTCTGTCCGCAGGAAACGCAATGCGAAGCCGTCTGTGTCCGCGCCGCGAGAGGCCTGCCCGTCGGCGTCGGTTATCTCGAACGCTACGTCGCTGACTGGGCGCGCGAACATCGCGACCAGTTGCCGCAAATCAAGCCGCAGCCGACCGGGAAGAAAGTCGCCATCGTCGGTTCCGGTCCGGCCGGTCTCACCGCCGCCGGCGAACTCGCCAAGCTCGGCCATGACGTGACCATTTACGAAGCGCTGCACAAGGCCGGCGGCGTGCTGGTCTACGGCATTCCCGAATTTCGCCTGCCGAAAAAAATCGTCGCGCAGGAAGTGGAACGGCTTCAGGAAGCCGGTGTGAAAATCGAGTGCAACGTCGTCATCGGCCGCACTTACACGATTCCTGAATTGCAGAAAAATTTCGATGCCATCTTCATCGCCAACGGCGCGGGCCTGCCGGTGTTTATGAATGTGCCGGGGGAAAATTTCAAGGGCGTTTATTCCGCCAACGAATATCTGACGCGCATCAATCTGATGGCCGCGTATGATTTTCCGCGTTCCGACACGCCGGTGCTGCAGGGCCAGCGCGTCGCCGTGGTCGGCGGCGGCAACGTGGCGATGGACGCCGTGCGCACCGCCAAGCGGCTCGGCGCGAAAGAGGCGATGATTGTCTATCGCCGCACGCACGACGAGTTGCCGGCGCGCGCCGAGGAAGTCCACCACGCGGAGCAGGAAGGCATCCGCTTTGAATTTCTCACCGCGCCGATTGAAGTCATCGGCAACGACAAGCGCTGGGTCACCGGCATGAAATGCCAGAAGATGAAACTTGGCGAAGCGGACAGCTCCGGTCGCCGCCGGCCCGAAGTCATTCCCGGCTCGGAATTTGTTTTGGACTGCGACACGGTCGTCGTGGCCATCGGCACCAAGTCGAATCCGCTGCTGACCGCGACCTGCCCGGAATTGAAATTGAACAAATGGGGCAACATCGTGGCCGACGAAAACGGCGCGACGAGCCTTCCCGGAGTTTTCGCTGGTGGCGACATCGTGCGCGGCGCGGCCACGGTCATCCTCGCGATGGGCGACGGCAAGAAAGCGGCGCAGGCGATGGACAAATATCTCGCGACGCGCGCGAAATAAAAATTGCCGGCGGGATTATTGCGCCAAGAAAAGACCAGTTTTTGACATGACGAGGCTGGTGTTCATTTTCATTCGCGCGATAATGCCGGTGATTTCCCAATCGTATGAGCCTGAAAACGCGCTTCGACCTCACGCAGGCGGATATTCCGTCCGCTTGGTATAACCTCAACGCCGATTTTCCCGAGCCGCTCCCGCCGCCGCTGCATCCCGGCACGAAGCAGCCCATGCCGCCGGAAGGACTGGAGGCGATTTTCCCGCGCAACCTCATCGAGCAGGAAATCAGCGCGGAGAAATACATCGAGATCCCCGAACCGGTGCGCGACATCTATCGGATGTGGCGCCCGGCGCCGCTGATCCGAGCCGAGCGGCTGGAGAAGGCGCTGGACACTCCGGCGCGGATTTTCTTCAAGTATGAGG
>PLYV01000054.1 GCA_003151855.1 Limisphaerales bacterium
CCGTGGTGTCGCCGGGACATTTGTAGATGCCGGTGCTGCCGGCGAGCGATCCCATCAGGCTGTCTTTGATTTTCGTCAGATCGGTGCTGTCGTCCGGGTAGGCGGCGTCCTTGAAATTGCCAGCGCACCAAGACTGGTTGGTGTCTGGCGAATTGCCGGCGCTGGGCGGGATGANNCCACCAACAATTCAATCAAGGTGAAGCCCCGCCGCGCACATGTGTTCATAGTATGGAAGACACCGGAAAACCGGTTTGGTTTCAAACTATTTTATGCCGGTGTCCAATCATATACGTCCGCTGGCAGGCAAAACGCGACAATTATTTTCCACCCTTCATGCCGCAGACGACGCGCTGACGCATTGGCAAAATGACAGCCGGACATTATTCAATGCGCGGGCGGCGTGTAAAATAGTTTGACCGGAGCGCGGATTGTCTCAATCCTCAGCGTGTGGAATAGCTTGAACGCGCTGCGGATTGGGACAACTCGCGCTCCGCCCGCAAAAATTGAAACCGCGAAACCCTCCCGAAAGAGGTGCCAGGAAAAACGTGCCGGCCAATGAAGTCTGGCGCAATCACGGCTCCGGCAACGCGGCTTGCACCCGCGCCAGGTCGCCGGCGTCATCCGGCGGATTGGATTGCCATTTCCAATATTCCACATGGCCGTCCACGAACGAAAACGGACAGCCCTTTGAATGCCGGGTGGCCGGATAGTCAATCCACCCATCCGGGGACGGAAGAACCACGAAAATTCCGTCATTGATGCCTCCCGCGTCTTCACAAACGAACGCCAGCACGGAACTGGAATGTTTGAGCTGGCTGGCTTTCTGCTTGGTCATGGCGTCGAAAAGTGTTTTGGAACTTGGGGTCTGGGCGAGATAAACGGTGGGAATTCCGCCGAGAAAATTGAGCAGCGAATAGCTGCGGAGGCGTGGCGTTTGGTTGTCGTCGGCCAGGGAATTGTCCGTGAGACAATGATAAATGCCGAGCGAGGGATTATATCGCCATTGGACGCCGGCCTGAATGTTCGTGGGCGAAACATCAAAGCAGGCGTTGCCGACCACCCATGAACCCGGAGCGGAAGCGGCCGCGTGGCCCGTGACCCCGTTCCAGAGATTCGGCGGCATGGCATCGTTGTTGTCGGCCACATACATCAGCCAGCCGGTCTGCAATTGTTTGAGATTGCTGGCGCATCGGATTCGTTGCGCGCTTTCTTTTGCCTTGGCCAACGCCGGCAGCAGCAGCGCCGCTAGAATGGCGATGATGGCGATGACCACCAGCAATTCAATCAACGTGAAGCCCCGCCGCGCACATGTGTTCATAGTATGGAAGACACCGGAAAACCGGATTTGTTTCAATCTGTTTTTTGCCGACCGCTGGCTGCGGACATTGCTGGGTCATTTCAATTGGATGCCGGCGCGGTCTGCTGCAGTCGGGTGAGGTCTTGCTGCGACTGCGCGTCGGCGGGCGTGCCGCCCCCGTGAAAATAATCGTCGGCCGGCTGTGCGCCGCGCCATTTCCAGTATTCCACATGCCCGTCGGCAAAAGCGAGCGTGTCGCCGTGGCTGTGCCGCCAGGCCGGGATATTGAACCAGCTGTTGATCGTGGTGGAATACAGAAAATGCCCGTCGTCAATCGTCAAACCATCTTCATCCAAAAAAGTGAGCGTCCTGGAGGCGTTTCGGATCTGGCCGGTCTTGCTCACCGGCACGACGCCCCACTGGGCGTCGCCCTCCACCGGTCCGTTCATGAAGCCGCTCAAAGAATAGCTGCGCAGCGTCGGCGTGCTGGTGTCGGTGAAGACCCCACGATCCAGCGGACACCGGTAAGTCTTCATGTTTTTGACCAGCGGATAAAGCGTGCCGTCGGTGATGGTCGCCGGATCATCGTCCGCAGTGCAGTTGCCCGTCACCCAGGAATTGGTCGCGCTGCGCGGGATGGCCGATTCGGACAAGTCCACATCATTCACCACCATCCGGTCGCTGGCATCGCCGGCATACATCTGCCAGGCGAGATCGAGCTGCTTTAGATTGTTCAGGCAAATGACCTGGTTGGCCTTCTCCTTGGCCCGCGACAACGCCGGCAGCAACAACGCTGCCAGAATGGCGATGATGGCGATCACCACCAGCAGTTCAATGAGCGTGAACGCGCGGTCAAGTGCGGCTTGTTTGGGCGACGTCATAATTTCACCGTCCATCCGGGCTGCCGGGATAGCACCACAATTCGTTGGCGTTTGGCTCATTCATTTTTTCCGTCCATTCGGTGAGCCGCATCAGCCGGACCGAGCCGTCAAAAGCGCCGAAGATGACGACCTTGCCATGCCGGGCATCGTTGACTTCATCTGGACTGGCCGAGCCGTCGTTGAACGTCATGTTGTTGGCGCATTCCCAAAACGCCACGCCGCCGGGGGAAATTTGGGACAGTTTCACCAGCGGATACGCGGGATACAGGTTCGCGGAGGCGCGGTAATAGCCGCAGGCCGCGCCGTTCATCAGATAGCTGGAGCTTTGCTCCATCCGCAGCTTGAACAGCGCGCTGTTGGTGTCCTCATTCGGGCAGAAATACATTTTCTGATTTCCCAGCACCGGCCAGAAACTGCCGGAGCGCGCGTCCGTTTGCGCTGGGGTCATGGGATAACTGGCATTGGCCGGAAGCTGATAAAGCCAGCCCTGATCCGGGTGAATCACGCCGAGGGGATCATCCCAGTTGACCCACGGCAAGACATCGCTGTGATCCGTCGCCACCAGATTCATGGCCACGCCGAACTGTTTGAGGTTGTTCAAATCCACCACCCGGTAGCCGCTTTGCTTGGCCTTGGCCAACGCCGGCATGAGCATCGCCGCCAAGATGCCGATAATGGCAATGACCACCAACAGTTCAATCAAAGTGAACGCCCGCCCGGATTTCATTCTTAATAAGACACCGCCATGAGTGATTCGTTTCAAATTATTTTTCAGTCTTACCCAGATAATGTCCGCCGGACGGCCAAACCGGACATTTTTTTACAGAAATTTCCACTCATCGTCGCTAAAAACCCTTGCCGCCACGCCGGGACGATAAGTGGAAATTAGCGCGGATAAACGGTTGAAAAACTGCGCCGCCCAAACTATTTCACCTTTGCCACGACGAGCATTTCAACGCGCGAAATCCGCCGCCGAAAACTTTTGGTTCACGACGATGTTCTCGTGAGTTTCAATGAAAACGAATCCACTATTTTTCAACTGCGCCATGGAATTTTCCATTTCAGCCCGCAGTGCGGCGAGGTTTTCGGGCGTGACCGGTTTCTTTTGCCGCTCCAACGCCACCTTGAGTGCTTCATCCGTAAATTTCATGGCCACAGACATACCAGCCGTGGTGGTTTTAGATTTGCGGATGAGGTGATCCTTTTTGCCAATCCAAAGCGTAGTCGTGGTTGTTCCGAGACTCTTGAGATCCACCATTGCGTTCTTGGGCATTTTTCCATTTCCAAGAAGTTTGTCTCCGTCCAAAACGCTGACCACAACATAGCAATCCATGCCAGCAATCTTTTCGTCGGCCTCCCGCTTCATTTCCGTGCGCCCCGATGCGAACGCACCTAGTTTGTCACCAAAGTTCAATTCGAAAAACGCCCCCGGAACAGTTGAGGCAGCACCGCCAGAAGCGCCGAGCGCCATTGCAAATGCCGTCTGCCTATCGTTCATTGTTTGTGCTTTGGCGGCGGCGAACTTGTCCGCCGCGTCCATCACCTCATAATTCGCGCCGCCATCTGACCAGACCAAGCCCTTGCTGACGTAAAGACCGCCCGTAGTAGTCCACTCCACACGATACTGTTTCGGGCGTTGCAATCGAGTCGTGCAGGTTGTTTCCGTAGTTTGTCCGCCACCTTCGGAAACGCCCTTGGCCGTGTCGCTGTAACTCGTCAGTGCGGCGTAGGCTTCTTGTGTTTGCTTGGCGATTTCTGGAACGGTCAATTTA
The DNA here is from genome assembly GCA_003151855.1 of Limisphaerales bacterium. Lineage (GTDB taxonomy): Bacteria > Verrucomicrobiota > Verrucomicrobiia > Limisphaerales > UBA11358 > UBA11358. Next base: position 3,951 of record PLYV01000054.1, read on the forward strand.
TCGCTGCCGCCCGTCTGCGAAACCGCCACCGTCGCCACGCCGCCGGCGAGCAATGCCGCCACGCCCACACCGATTGCGAATTTGAGTTTTAACCAAGTCATTGTCTTCATAGTTCCTTTCACCAAGGTTGTTATTGTTGCCGAAATTGAAGCGCCGTTTGCCGCCGCCGTGACCGTTGCCGCCAGCCCCACCGGCGCGGCCTGCACGGAATTCGCCGCCACCGTGCCGGCAATCAGCGTTGCCGAGAGCGCCACGCCACGCTTGCCGAAAATTTTCCGCAGCTTTTCCAGCGCGCGGTTCACGCGCTTGTGCGCGGCGGCTTCGGTGATTTTCAGCGCGGCGGCGACTTCGGCGGCGGTCTTGTTTTCAAAGAAGCGCAGCACCACGGCGTTGCGGTCGGTTTCGCCCAGCCGCCCCATCGCCTCGTCCAGCAATGGCGCGAGCTGTTGCCACGCCGCCGCGTCGGTTTCGTTCAAGGTGGATTGCATATACGCCTCCTGTTCGCGCCGCTGCCGGCGGATTTCGCCCTTCACCAAGTTCGCCGCCGTAAGCCGCGCCGTCTGATACAGCCAGCCGGACAGCACCACGCGCGGCGACAGCTTGCCCGCCTTGCGCGCCAGAATGATGAAGACCGCCTGCGTGATTTCCTCGCAGTGCTGCGCGTCGCCGCAGAACCGCAGCGCAGCGGAATAGACGAGGTTCACATGGCGCGCGGTGAGCGTGGCGAAGGCCACCTCGGAGCCGCTGCGGGCGAATTCGGCAAGCAACTCGTGGTCGTTCAGTTCGGTCATCTACCAATGATGTCCGCTCACCGCCAAACTGGACAAACTATTTTGGGAAATCTTCAACTACTAATCGGCGCTCATCTCCGCTAATTTTTGAGGGCGTTGACGGGAACGGTTTTTATCAGCGAAAATTAGCGGGAATCAGCGGTTAAAGACTGGCGTTGCACGGAACTATTTCACCTTTTCCACGACGAGCATTTCGAATATCGGTTATTTCGGAAGGGCACCGGAGTTAATTCGTTTGAGAGAATCGGCAGCTAACCTGCGAACGGTGGGGTCAGAATCATTCAGTGCTTTCTCAAGTGCGGGAATGGCTGGTCGAGCCTGGCCTCCGAATCTGCCTAGAGCCGCTGCGGAATTGTTGCGAATATAAGCCTTTTCACTCTGAAGGCTTCTGATTAAAGCCGGAACTGCCAAATTAGCGTCGCGATGCAATTCACCCAACGTTCTTACTGCTTCATTGGCTGCCCCTTCAGTATCAGCCAAACATCCAATCAATACCGGCACCAAGTCAGACTTGGAGGTATTTTGTGGATCAATTTTACTCAAGGCCTTTACCGCCATCACCCTCACATCCAGATTCGAATCTTTGAGGGATTTTACCATCAACGGAATCACAGTGTCGGTTTGTTTGGGGTAATACTGGAGCGCAACCAGCGCATTGTTTCGGACAGAAGAGTCTTCGCTTTCCATGGCGCGCAGCAATTCGGGGAATAGTGCGGCTTTGTCTTTTTCAGACATGCTTTCGATGGGACCTTCAAAAAATCCAAGCTCGATTCCGCGCACAGAGTCGATCTTTTCAGTTTGAATTAATTTGATAAGTTCTGGAATCGCACTTTTCGCATTATCATAGCGGCCCAATTGGTCGAGGAGACTGGCGGCACGCATGCGGGTATCACGATCATTCGGTGGCGATTTCAATGCCCGGACCAGCATTTGGATGCCCTTTGGGCCAAGGGAACGCCAAAGTTTGGTTTGATTGTCATCTCCGAAATACACAATGCTCTTGATCCATTCACTTTCCGTCTTTCCTTGAATCAGACTGGCCTTCTCGACAACAACGACAGATACACCAGTCGCCATAATCAGCCCTGACACTACGACGATTGCCAATTTTGCTTTTGTCCATGCCATGATTTTCAATGCTCCTTTGACCAAAGTTAGGGTTGAACCGCCCGCCGCCGCGCCTTTGGCAATCGCCACGGTGGAAATGGTCGCCGCCAAGCCCGCCGGCGCGACCTGCAGGGAATGCGCCGAAATCTCGCCGGCGATGATGGCCGTCGTCGAGGACAGGCCGCGGCGGTTGAAAAACCAGTGCAGCTTTTCCAGCGCCCGCTGCACGCGCATCTTTGCCGCATCCTCGCTCGCGCCCAACGCCGCGCCGATCTCCGCGAACGTCTTGTTCTCAAAAAACCGCAGCACCAGCGCGTCGTGATCCTTCCGGCCGAGCTTTTCCAGCGCGCCGTCCAGCAGCGGAGAAATCTGCTGCCACGTTTCCTCCTGAATTTGCGGCGCCAAGGCGTCGCCCTCACCCGTCAAACTGTTCTGCATATACGCCTCCTGTTCGCGGTTTTGCCGGCGACGCTGCAGGGTCTGGGCATTGGCACTGGCATAACGCGCCGTGCGGCACAGCCAGCCGGATAAAATCGTCTTGTCCCCCAACGAATCCGCCTTGCGCGCGAGAATGATGAAGACCGCCTGCGTGATCTCCTCCGCCAGATGCGGGTCGCCCACCTGCCGCCGCGCCACGGAATAAACCAGATTGACGTGGCGCGCGACGAGCGCGGCGAACGCGGCCTCGGAATGGTTCCGGGCGTAGTCCCGCAGCAGGGTCAGGTCGTCATTCATCGTTTCCAGATATATTTGCGCGGTGGCGGAAAGGTAACAGGTTTTTTCAAAAAATATTCCCGGAAAGGCTCCAGTCCACCGGAACGCCCGCCCCGCCAAAAACAAAAACCGCCGGAGAAAATGATTTTCATCCGACGGTTTGGTTTAATTGAATTTTAGTTTTAGCGCTTGTAGTAGCAGAGATAGGCCACATCGGCGGCGGCCTCGACCTCGAACTTCACGCCTTTGGGGACGATGAAGAACTGGCCCTGGCCGTAGCTCTGCCATTCGCCGTCGGGGAGCTTGGCCTTGAGCGTGCCGGCGACGATGTGCATATGCTCGATGCAATCCGTGCCGAAACTGTATTTGCCGGGTTCAATCACGCCGACGGTCGCGGGGCCGTCGGTGGTGCCGAGGGCGAGACTCTGGACTTTGCCTTCAAAATAGGAATTGTGTTTCATGCGCGCGTTTTAATGCCGTTTTTTCCGGCAATAATCAATCCAAACCGCACGCGCCGCCGCCGTTTATCCCATTACACCGATGATGGCCACGTCACTCACCTCGGCCGTTCCGCAGGTGGTTGAAACGACTGCCATCATTGTTATTCCAAGCGGCGTGGGTGCCGGTGGTCGGTTACTGCAAAATCGTCGCCGCGTTCCGCAATTGATTCAAAACATACGCATCGTCTCCAAACTTGAAAGTTTCCGCGTGACCATCGGCAAAGGCGAGCGGATAGCCGGTCTTGTGCCGGCGCGCGGGCTGGTCTTCCAATCCCTCCGCCGGATTCATGATCGTGACAAACATGGCGTCATTGATGGTGCTCTCGTCTTCATCAATGAAAACAAACATCTGTGACGGCTTCGCGATGCCGGACTCGCTGATGAACAGGCAGTGGTTGGTGTCCAGCCCGGCGGCCTTGTTCCAACTGGCATAGGGCAAACCATTCATCCAGTTGTTCATGGAATAACTCCGGACAAAAGGCGCGCCATCGACGGAACGTTGGTCCGCCGGACACCGGTAAATGTCCACGGACTTGCTGTCGGCAAAAAGAACCCCGCGCGAAATGGCCTGCGGATTGGTGGCATCCAGCACCCCCGCCTCCACCTCGCCAAAAGGATTCGACCAGTTCGAGGGGCACGACACGCCCAACACCCACGCGTTGGCATTGCCGATGCCCCGCGTGTAAAAAGGCACGCAGGAAGGAATCTTTCCGCTGCTCTCACCGTTGTAAATCGTCCACGCCATGGCCAGCTGCTTGAAATTGTTCAGGCACGCGGTTCTTTGCGCGTTCCGCTTGGCGGAAGTCAAAGCCGGCAGCAGCAGCGCGGCGAGCATGGCGATGATGGCCATCACCACCAGCAGTTCAACCAAGGTGAACGCTGGTAAATACCGTCTGTTACCCATGACTGCTTTTGCACGCACAATTTTTCTCATCCATCCAATAAAACACTTGCGGCCCAATCTGGCGTCACCCGGAATGGGTCGGTGGCTTGGCTTGTTTTTCAGGCTACACCAACCGCCTTCATCCTGTAAGGATGAAAATCATTCAGCCCGGCGTTGCCGCCCGGCGGCTACGCCGGGGAAATCATCCCACATAGGCGAGGCCGTAACAAGGCGACCGCACGAGAGAGGGGCTTGCAGAAAAAACGGCATTGAAAACGAAGCTGCCCACACAAAAAACCAACACCTATTTTTCTACTTTAAGTAGAAACAAACTGACTTCATTGACCCGGCCCAATCACACTCAAGGCGGAGCGTCCGCCTGCATTTCATTTCGGCGCGACAAGACGGGGTTGGCGTGAAGGATGCCCGCAAGCTGGCGCGATGATTGCCACGCGACGAGGGCAGGAGCGTGCCGGCGCGGGTGTCTTTTTCGCCGGGCAGCAATCAGCGTGACAGTGCAGCAGCGGGATAGCACACAACGCCATTTTGTGTGTCATTTACTTCCAGCACAGGGTCTCGCGGGTTCCCTGTGCGCCCGGAATAAATGACCGGAGGGTCACACACAAAATGTGTTGGGTTCAGTCCTGGAAGCAAATCGAAGGCACAGGCGCACAGCTTGCGAGCACCTTAGCCGGAGATGTTCCCCCATGCCAACCCCGTGAGCGGAGCCGCATCAACAACTATGCCGGGTCACTTCGTTTCCCGGCGAGTCGCACCAGCGCGAAGCCAGCGATTCGGACTTCACGACGGCAGAGCGTAGGGCGTGGTCGGCGACGCGATGGCAACATGGACGCGCTCGGCAGACCTGCCCGCAGCCTGCCGCCGTGGTGTCAGACCAAATAATTTTTCCAGCGGGGTCGGCCAGTTTCGCAAGCGCAGCCTGCGGAGCGTCGCGAGAGCAATCCGCCGTCAGAGGCGGAGGCGGCAGCGAATGGAGCGGGCGCAAAGTGATGAGTCCGGCCAGCGGTGCGGGCGGAACAGTGCGGAAACTTGGCGCGAAGCGAGCCGGTGGGCAACCTGGGATGCGCCAGCATCAGGCGACCGCAAACGCAGTGCGCGTTCGCCCCCCGCGAGGAACGAAGTGACGAGTCAGCAACCCACTAACTTTTCCCTGCCTGTCCGCGCACGCGCCTGATGGGCGGCCTTAGTTATTGAGCGCAGCGAACACAACCAAACTCCGCACAACGTGAACAATGGAAACCGCACCTTGCGGTGGGCCACCAGCGCGCGTTCGTGATTGTTGAGCACGCGAGCGAAGTGCAGCGTGAACTGACATTCCATCGAGCGCAGCGAGCTGGCATTGCGCATGGTATGGATGTTTTTCACCACACTCCTAAAGACTGGCCAGACAACACTGCGGCGCCCCAAACATAAAACAATAAAATTTGACTGCGGGTGAGCAGACGGTCGAGATTGCATTCACGCAATCGCGTTGGTAAAGATAATCGCACCGCATCGTGCCACAACCTATGTTCATCCATCGGGCAAAAAAAAAGCTGGCCGTATTTTTTGCGAGCTTTCTGTTGATGCCGGTTTGGTCAGCCGTGGCCTTGGACGATCAGGCTTCACTGCAAGAAACCGCTCCCGCGTCCGGCTTTGTCCCGGGCACCAACTGGAACGTGGGCTATTGGATGTGGGACGCCAAGACCTTGGACGGACAGGAATGTCATTTCTGGCGGACCGTGAAAATCCCTTCAGACACGACCGTGCGCAACGCGAAATTGCGGATGGGTGCGGACAATTTCTTCACGCTGTTCGTGGACGGGCAGGAGATCGGGAGCGGCGCCGACTGGCGCACGTTGATCGAATATGATCTGGCCGAGTTGTTGACGCCCGGAACGCATGTGCTGGCGGTCAAGGCGGTCAACGATTTTGACGCGGCTGGCGTGATGATGGGATTGCGCGTCGAACTGGCCGACGGACGAAACATTGAGGTGCTTTCTGACGCGGGCTGGCGCGTGGTGCCCATTGCCGAGCCAAACTGGACCGTGCATCTCAAGGCAAGCCCAACGTGGTCGGCCGCAACAGTGGTCGGCGGCATCAACACTTTTCCTTGGAACGCATACGGTGACCGGCATGTTTTCAAGGCCCCGCGGTCGCACCACCTGGTCATACCCTTCTGGCAGCAACGCTGGTTCTTCATCGCCGAACTGGTCTTTTGCGGGCTGGCGACGGTGGTGTGTCTTTACTTGGTGATGCGTTTGCTGATGCAGTCACAGGCGCAGTTGGTGGTGCAGCGGGAACGCAGCCGGATTGCGCGCGACATTCACGATGACCTCACCGCCTGGCTGGCCCGCCTGGTCCTGCTCGGTGAGCGCACGCAAAATGAATTGCCCGAGCAGTCCTCCGCACGGGCGCAGGTGTGGGAAATGTGCGAGAACAGCCGCAGCTTGCTGGCCGCCCTCAACCAAACCGTCTGGGTCATCAATTCCAAACGCGACACGCTCCAGGATCTGGTTTCCTACGTCTGCCGCCATGCCGAAAGTTTTTTCCAGTCCACGCCGATTCGTTGCCGGTTCGATGTCCAAGACGACATGCCCGCACTGCCCTGCGATGTCGGTGTGCGGCGAAACCTGTTCTTGGCGGTCAAAGAATCTCTGAATAATGTGCTGCGGCATTCCGCAGCCAACGAAGTCACGCTATGCATCCACCGGCAGGGCGGCGAATTGATGGTCCTGGTTGAGGACAATGGAATAGGCTTTGCTCCGGACCAAGCGGACGCGCAACGAAACGGCTTGAGCAACATGAAGGAGCGCGCCGCAGACGCCGGAGGTTCCTGCCGAATCCTCAGCCTGCCGGGCGCGGGATGTCGCATCGAGTTCCGCGTGCCATTGAACAGCTCGCGCCGGCGTTCGTTGTGGTCGTGGTTCGCCGCGAAAAATGGCCGCGCGAAGAATCTTGCCAACCCATCCCCGCCGCCACCACTATTACCGGCCACCGCCCATGAAGACCAGCCCCAAGCCTAAAGCGCCTGTCCAGCGCTACCAGATCGCCTTGGTCGAGGATCAGCCCGAAGTGTGCCGGCACTGGAAGGAGTTAATCGGGGCGTTCGATGATTTCCACTGCGTCGGCACCTGCACCTCGGGCGAGGAGGCGCTCAAGGTGCTGCCGGAAATCAAACCAGACCTGGTGCTGATGGACATTTTCCTGCCGCGTATGTCCGGCATCGAATGCACTGCCCGCCTGAAGGAAGCGCTGCCGCAGACGCCGGTGCTGATGCTCACGGCGTCAGACAACGAAGACCTGGTGTTTCCTGCGTTTGAAGTGGGTGCCGACGNNTCCCGATGACGAGCGGCATAGCGCGGCGTGTCGCGGCTTATTTTCGGGATCGTGCCAAGCTGCGTGGTGAAAAGGTGGCTTTGAGCGCGCGGGAATCGGAAGTGCTCATGTTGCTTTCCAAGGGTTACGCCAACAAGGAGATTGCAGACAAGCTTGGGTTGGGGATTGAAACCGTCCAGACCTACCTCAAGCACATCTATCGCAAGATGCACGTTCATTCTCGGTCCGAGGCGCTGGTGAAATATCTATCGGGCGAGAGCATACAGCCTTAAGCCTTTCTCGTGACATGACTATCTTCAGTTCGGAGCAACTGCATTGCTTCGGCGCACTGTAGCTTGGGGCTGTTTCTTCTGATTTCTCCGCTGAGTTCAAGGAATGCTACACCAGTTCTGGGGGGATTGGGCGCACTTCCACTTCTGCTACAGTTAGCTCGGATAACACTATTGAAATCGAGCCAGCATTTTTTGATTTTTTTTGGCGAACTTTTGAGGTGTGTGTCGCATTAATAGGCAGACCCATGTTTCCGATCACGACATTTGATCTGCCGCCGCAGGCGATTTTCTGCGCATCAAATGTCTATGCCAGACGCAAACCCAACCTGACCGGGTCGTTTCCAGACGAAACACCTCATGCAAAAGTCAACGTATCCGAATAATTGTATCCGAATAATTGCCCCCAATAATTAAAATATGAGAATAAATCGCATAGCTTTTCCTTTATCCGTGTGCCTTCTGGGAATTTTGGCGGTTGGGCTGCTGGAGCACCGTTCCTCCAATCCGCAGGTGGCAGTTCCCTCCAGCCAGGCGGCTCCAGACTCGATTTCCGTTGCGGAAGCGGTCACTCACTCAACGCCGCCGCGCGAATCATCGAGCGCAGTCCGGGCCGAACCGCCCCAGCCGAAGCCCGAAATCCGCCAGGCCAGCGCGGACTTGGCGCTCACCAATTCGGACAGCCCCGTTAACTCGCAGGATCTGGATCAGAATCGCGAATGGGCCAGGAACTTCCCCGCCGAGGCTTTGGCCTGGCTACAGAACGCGCCGGACGGCAAGCAGCGCCTCACCATTGCGGAAATCGTGTGTTCGCAAGTGGCGCAAACCAACGTGGTGGCCGCCGTGAAGCTGGCCGAGAATTGCCTGGGCGAGGGCACCAACAACACGGCGCAATTTCTTTTGGACAACATGACACAACAGTGGGCCAGCCAGGATATGCCGGCCGCCAGCGCCTGGGCACTGGCCAAGCCGGCGGGCGAGCAACGGGATCGTTTGCTGCAGCGCATTGCCATCGCCGAATCGTCGGACAATCCGGCCGACGCGGCGCAATTGATCTCCCAACAGATGTCGCCGGGACCAACCCAGAACGAGGCAGCCATCAGTGTGGTGTATCAATGGGCGCAGACGGACGCGAAGGCGGCGATGGCCTGGGCGGAGTCTTTTCCAGCCGGCGATTTGCGCGACCGCGCCATCAAGGAAGTCAAAAATGTCAGCGCGTATGCAGCCGCAGCGGCGGCGGGCAACCCGCCCACGAACTGAATCTGCGGACGCCAAACAGATTTGAAGTGAACCCTTCAAAACCAAACAACAAACAACAACACAACACACCACCACCACCAACAATACATGAAAACAAGAAACATCCTATTACTGGCCGTAGGCACAGCCTTAATGGCTGGACTGGCATCCACCGCCCAGGCTGTGGACTATAAAACCTACGGCGCCTGCTGGGCGTGGAACAATAACTTCAATGACCCCAACCACGGCATCAGCGATTCTTTTGGCACCGGCAGCTATCCGGAGGAGACGATTAATTTCAACTTCAGCAGCCAAAGCCTCTATGGTTATCCTGCGGTCTGTCGCGGGTGGCATTATGGCTATAACGCGACCGGAGATAACCTGTTCCCGTTGCAGTTGTCGCAGGCGAACAATATTCCATGCAGCTTTTCCTACCAGTCGGGCGGATCGGGCATGCAGGGTGATTTCGCCTACGATACGTTCCTGCGCTGGGACAACGCCAAGTCCAGCCCCCAGTGTGAAGTCATGGTTTGGGCCGGGCACAACTCCTTCCCGATTGGCAACTGCACCGGCTACAATGTCCTGAATATTAACAACATTTCATGGGACATCTGGGAAGGAAATAACTCGGCCGCCGGCTACTATGTTTACACGTTCGTCCCCCACGGCTCGGTCGTCTGGCCGGTAAACAGCCTGCCGACGAGCGGCAGCATGAACATTGACCTGAAGCCATTCTACCAATGGCTGAATGACAACCGCAGCGGCAGCGGTTATATCAACAACAGCATGTATCTGGATGTTGTGGAATGTGGCTTCGAGGTGGTTAATGGCAATGGCTGGTGCTATTTCAACGGCTGGATTGATGCCAATACCGGCAGCAGCGGCGGAGTCAACAACGGCACCTATAAAATCATCAACCGGAACAGCGGCCTGGCCTTGGAAGCCCCCAACCAATGGACTGGCAACGGCCAGCAGATTAATCAGTGGTCTTACTATGGCGGTGCCAGTCAGCAGTGGACGGTGACCGGCACCGGCAGCGGCAATTACAAGATTATCGGTGTTCAGAGCGGCAGGTCGCTGGACATCTACAACGGTAACTCAGGCAATGGAACCAAGGTGGAACTGTGGGACTTCTGGGGCGGTTCCATGCAACAGTTCAAGTTCGCCGCGACCGACAGCGGTAATTATCGGATCACCCCGAATTGCGCGACCGGCTCGTGCCTGGACGTTTACGGCGCCTCGACGGCTAATGGCGGGATCGTCAACCTGTGGCAGTGGAACGGTGGGGCCAACCAGCAATGGTCGTTCCGAGCGCCGTGAGTTAAGCGCTCAACCAAACAAGCATCGTTTCTCAAACCCCGGTGCGGCAACGAGCAAACTCGTTGCCGCACCTTATGAAATCCAAATCCCGAAACCAATTTACAACCATGAAATCCAACTTCAAAAACCAATTTCTCCCTGCCTACAGAGCGTGGCCACGCTTGGTTTGCCTGTTTTGCCTTTTGCTGATGAGTCTGGCGGACGTGTGCCTGGGCCAGGGCCAAGGCCCGTATCCGGTATATGGCGATGACTGGGCGCACGATCCCTCCACGATGATCAAACAGGGCACGAACTATTGGATATTTGTGACCGGTTCGGGGATTGCCAATAAATACTCGTCGGATCTGCGGAACTGGAGCGCAGGCACTGCGGTTTTCCCGAGCGGGCCGCCGGCATGGACGACCAACGACATACCCGGTTTCACCGGTTTTTTCTGGGCGCCGGACATCGCCTATTTCAATGGCCGGTATAATCTTTACTATGCGGCGGCGCAGGGGGGGGCAGACATCAATGCCGCCATCGGCCTAGTCACGTCGCCGTCGTTAAATTCGCCGGTCTGGACGGACCAAGGGAAAGTGGTTGAGTCGTATTATCCGGCCAAGGCCAACACGGACACCACGGCTTTCTGTTGCATTGATCCCAGCATCATGGTGGACACCAACGGCTCGGTGTGGATGTCGTGCGGCTCCTATTCAGCCGGCATTTTCGTCACCCAATTGGATCCGACCACCGGCAAACGCCTCAACACCAGCTCCCTGACCGCCACCGTCGTGGCCAACAACTGGCCGGGCGGCGGCTGGGGCAGCAGCGAAGAAGGCTCGTGTATTTACCAGCGTGGCAGCTATTACTATTTGTTCGTGAATTTTGGCGGCTGCTGTTCCGGCATTGACAGCACTTACAACATCCGCATGGGCCGCAGCACCAGCGTCACCGGGCCGTATTACGACAAGAGCGGTGTCTGCCTGACCAACGGCGGCGGCACGATGTTGCTGGAAAGCACCGGACGCTTCATCGGGCCAGGTCATGCGGCCATCATGAACGACAACGGCACCAACTGGTTCACGTTTCACTATTACGACGGCAATGCCAACGGCTACTCCAGGCTCGGCCTGATGCAACTCAACTGGACGGCTGATGGCTGGCCCGCGCTGACGAATGACTGGAGCGCATTCTACACCTTCGACACCGACGCCAGCGAAAATCTCGGCCTTTACAACGGCACGTTGCAAAACAACGCCGCCATCACGAATGACGCCGCGCGCGGCAAGGTGTTGAGTCTGGACGGCGTCACCCAGTATGTGTCGCTGCCCAATTCCGTGGCTAATTGCAGCACGCTGGCCTGCTGGGTGAAATGGAACGGCGGCGGCGCCTGGCAGCGCGTCTTTGATTTCGGCGCCAGCACGACCAATTATTTTTTCCTCACTCCGACCGCCGCCAACGGCGTGATGAGCTTTGCCATCACCACCAATGGCGGTTCCGGCAGTGGGCAGATCATTAATGCGCCCATCGCGTTGCCAACAAACCAGTGGTGTCACGTCGCCGTCACGCTCGACGGCTCGAAGGGGCTGCTTTACCTGAACGGAAACCCCGTCGGCACGAATAACGCCCTGACCATTCGGCCTTGGCAAACCATGGCGCGCAACAATTATCTGGGCAAAAGCCAGTATGCCGGCGACTCGTATTTCAACGGCAAACTGGATTCGTTCCGCATCTTTGGCCGCGCGTTGAGCGGCCCGGAAATCAAAGCTTTGGCCAGCGTGCCAGCCACCAACGGCTGGTATTGCATCAAGAACCGCACCTCCGGGCTGGTCATTGACGATAGCGGCGGTTCCACCAGTGCCGGCACGACGATGGCGCAATGGGCCAAAGTGGTCAGCGCCAACCTGAACTGGCAACTGGTGTCATCGGATTCCGGCTATTACTCCGGCTATTACTATATCCAGAACCAGACCAGCGGTCTGTATCTGGACGGCTTCGGCTACACGACCAATGGATCCGTGGTGAAACAGTGGGGTTTGTCGGGCAGCTACAACCAGCAATGGCAGCCGGTGGCGGCGGATTCTGGATACTACTACTTCAAGAACCGGACCACCGGCCTGTGTCTGGACGGCGGCGGGGCGACGGCCAATGGCGCCGCGTTGAAACAGTGGAGTAGTGTGACCAACGCCAACCTGCAGTGGTCGTTACAGCCGGTGGACGGGACGTATAAGCTTATTTCCCAATACAGCGGTTCGGCGATGGATGTTTGGGGCGCGGTAACCACCAATGGCTCCCCAATTGCCCAGTGTGGCTACACTGGCGGAGCCAACCAGCAGTGGACGCTGACGGCCCTGACGAACAATCTGTATAAGATCATCGGGGTGCAGAGCGGCCGGGCGCTGGATGTTGATAACTCCCAAGGCGGCACCGCCAACGGAACCAGGGTGATGCTCTACGATTATAATTCGAGTGGCTCCAACCAGAAATACAAGCTGACTTCGACCGAAGTCGGGCAGTTCCGGATCACCCCGAATAGCGCGACCGGTTCCTGCTTGGATGTGAGCGGCCCCTCCACCGCAGACGGCGCGACAGTCCACCTGTGGCAGTGGCTCAATGCGGCCAACCAGAAATGGTCCGTTCAAGCGCCTTGAGTCAAGCTGCCAAAATCATTGTTTGATAAACACCGGGTGCGGCAACGAGGTCCTCGTTGCCGCACCCAATTCACTCAAAAAATTATGAAACTCGCATTATTACTAGCCGCGTCGGTTGCATCCGCCGCGTTTGCCGGCACGGTCAATTCTCCTTACCAGGTCGGAACCTGGCAGGGATTCAGCACGGCGGCGGTCTCTTATACGTTCGATGACAACTGCGGCAACCAGTATTCGGTTGCGGTGCCGATGTTCAACGCCAAGGGATTCAAGCTAACCCTGTTCACCGTTTCCGGCTGGGCGGGGGATTGGTCTTCGGTGAAAAGCGCCGCAGCCTACGGCCACGAAATCGCCAGCCATACCGTGGATCACGCGGACTTCAATTCATCCTCGACCGACCAGACGTCCGAGTGCCGCGACTCCCAATCGGCGATCAATTCAAACGTCACAAGCCAGAAGTGTGTGACTCTAGCCTATCCCTACGGCAGCGCGGGCAGCGAATCAATCACTTCCCAATACTACATTGCCGCGCGGGGCGTCTACGGTGCCATTGAGTCCAGCACGCCTTCGGATTTTATGGGCATCGCCGGGATCATCTGTGGGGACGCGGGAACCACGGATTTGAACGGCTCGGCCGACAGCGCCGCCAGTTCCGGCGGATGGTGCGATTTCGTCATTCATGGGATCAAAACCTCGAGCAACACCAACGGCGACGGGTATTCGCCGCTCGACAGTTCGGCGCTTCAATCCAGCATCAATTACATGGATTCCAACCGGGGCAAATTCTGGGTGCAAACCTTCGGCAACGTCGTCCGCTATATCCGCGAGCGCAACGATGTTTCGGTTTCCGAAACCGCCAGCAGCTCCAGCAGCCTCACGGTCTCGGTGACAGGCAGCCTGGACAGTTCGATCTACAATTTCCCAATTACCATCCGCCGTCCGCTGCCTTCCGGCTGGACCACGGCGGCGGCCACTCAGGGTGGCAAAGACCTGGGCGCGCAGATCGTGAGCGTCAATGGCACGCAATATGTCATGTTTGACGCCGTCCCCAATGGTGGAAACGTGACCGTCTCCAGTGGCAATAGCCCCACCGGCGGCACGTATAAACTTCTGTCCCGTTACAGCGGCAAGGCGCTGGACGCCTATGGTGCCGGGACGGCGAACGGCACGCAAATTATTCAGTGGACTTACGGTGGCGGTGCCAACCAGCAGTGGACGATCAGCAGCGTGGGCAACAACCTCTACTCCATCATTGGCGTGGGGAGCGGCAAGTGCGTGGACATCAGCGGCTGGGGCACGGCCAACGACACAAAGGTGCAACTGTGGGATTACGTGGGCGGCACTAACCAGAAGTTCTACTTCAATCCGACGACCAATGGTTACTATGAAATCTCGCCCAGTCACGCGACCGGCTCGTGCCTGGATGTGCAAGGCCCCTCGACGGCTGACGGCGCGGTGGTCCATCTCTGGCAGTGGGTGAATGCGAACAACCAGCAATGGTTGGTCCAGCCGGTGGACGGGACGTATAAGCTTATTTCCCAATACAGCGGTTCGGCGATGGATGTTTGGGGCGCGGTAACCACCAATGGCTCTCCAATTGCCCAGTGTAGCTACAATGGCGGGGCCAACCAGCAGTGGACGTTGACTGACACTGGCAGCGGCAATTACAAGTTCATCAATGTCAAGAGCGGCCGGGCGCTGGACGTTTCCGGCGGCGGCACGGCCAATGGGACCAAGGTGCAATTGTGGGATTACTATTCCAACACGGCGCAACTCTACAAGCTGACTTCAACTAGCGTTGGACAGTTCCGGATCACCCCGAATTGCGCGCCGGGTTCCTGTCTGGAGGTGTATGGCCTCTCCACGGCCGATGGCGCGATAGTTGACCTGTGGCAGTGGAACGGTGGGGCCAACCAGAAATGGTCCGTGCAAGCGCCTTGAAGACCACGGACACGTTATTGACTAATCACAATTTTATCCGCAATCGCCGCTTTTTGACTGCCAACTAATGCGGAACAGAAGCGGGATTGCGGATAAACAACAAAAACAAAAGATAAAAAACAAAGATGAAACAGAAATGAAAACACAAACACTAATAATAACGCTAGTGGCTATTCTCGCAATACCCGCTTGTGTGATGGCGCAGTCCACACAAACCATCCAGTCTGGTGGCTTGACAATCCCCAGCATGCCCCAGGGAACGAATTGGGACACGGGAGGTCTTAATCCGGCCGGCTCGGTTAATTGGATCAGCTTTTATTCGTCGGTGGCAGGCAGCAACGTAAACGCGGTAGTCTACACACCGCCGGGGTATAACACGAGCCAAAAGTATGGCGTCGTTTACGCCTATCAGGGCATCAGCACCGACCCAGGCACTATCTTCGCTGGCTGGTGCGTGGATGCCGGCGACATAGCCGATAATCTCATTGGCCAAGGGATAATCAAGCCCGTGATCATCGTGGCACTGGACGATCAATTTGGCGGTGATGTCCGAAGCATGACAATCAACGACGCCATCCCCTACGTTGATTCCCATTATTCCACTTATGCCGACGCCGATCACCGCGGTGTTTACGGCTATTCCTGGGGCGGCGGATATGCGTTCGACATCGGGTGTGAAAAT
>PLYV01000075.1 GCA_003151855.1 Limisphaerales bacterium
CACATCCGCCGCGAGAAAGCCACCAGCAACATCTGCACTGCGCAGGCATTGCTCGCCAACATGGCGTCGCTCTATGCGGTTTATCACGGGCCGGAAGGGCTGAAGCAGATCGCTGCGCGCGTTCAGACGCTGACGAATGTTTTTGCGCAGGGCTTGGAAAAGCTCGGCCATCAGGTCGCGTCGAAAAATGTCTTTGATACCGTCCGCGTGCAGTTGAAAAACGCGACGGCCACCGACGTGCTGAAAATCGCCGAACAACATCACTTCAATCTCCGTCCGTTGGACGAGAAAACCGTCGGTATCTCGCTCGATGAAACGACCAGCGCCAAGGACCTTTCGCTGCTCTGGCAGATTTTCAACGGCGACAAACCGGCGGACTTCAAGCCCGCAGACTTCACCGCGCATTCATCATTCATCATTCGTCATTCATCATTCCTTCAGCATCAGGTTTTCAACCGTTACCACAGCGAAACCGAAATGCTCCGCTATATCAAGCGGCTCGAATCGCGCGATCTCTCACTCACGGCCTCGATGATTCCGCTCGGCTCTTGCACGATGAAACTGAACGCGGTGTCTGAGATGTTTCCCGTGTCGTGGCCGGAGTTCGGCCAGTTGCATCCGTTCGCGCCGCTGGGCCAGGCGCGCGGCTACCAGATTCTTTTTCAAAACCTCGAGGACTGGCTGGAGGAATGCACGGGCTTTGCCGGCATGTCATTGCAGCCGAACGCCGGTTCGCAGGGCGAATACGCCGGCATGCTGGTCATCCGCGCCTGGCACGAATCACGCGGCGACCAGCACCGGAATATCTGCCTCATTCCCACGTCGGCACACGGCACGAATCCCGCCAGCGCGGCGATGGCCGGCATGAAAATCGTCGCCGTGGCGTGCGACCCGAACGGCAACATTGACGTGGCCGACCTGAAAACGAAGGCCGAAGCGCACAAAGCTGATTTGTCCTGCCTGATGGTGACGTATCCCAGCACGCACGGCGTGTTCGAGGAAACCATCCGCGAAATCTGCGACATCATCCACGCCAACGGTGGCCAAGTTTACATGGACGGCGCGAACATGAACGCACAGGTCGGTTTGACTTCGCCGGGTTTCATCGGCGCGGATGTGTGCCATCTGAACCTGCACAAGACGTTTTGCATTCCGCACGGCGGCGGCGGGCCGGGCGTGGGGCCGATCGGCGTGGCCAAGCATCTGGTGCCGTTCCTGCCGAGCCATCCGGTGTTCACCGGGCGGTTGGACGAAGATCATTCCAAGAAACACATCGGCCCGGTGAGCGCCGCGCCGTGGGGCAGCGCGAGCATCCTGCCGATTTCGTGGATGTATATCGCCATGATGGGCGCGGACGGGCTGACCGAGGCGACGAAGTTCGCCATCCTGAATGCGAACTACATCTCCAAGCGACTGGAAAATTATTTCCCGACGGTTTACCGAAATCACGGCCTCGTCGCGCACGAGTGCATCCTCGACCTGCGCGCGTTCCAGAGTGTCACCGCCGAGGACGTGGCGAAACGCCTGATGGATTACGGCTTCCACGCGCCGACGCTGTCGTGGCCGGTCGCCGGCACGCTGATGGTGGAACCCACCGAAAGCGAATCCAAATATGAGCTAGACCGTTTCTGCGATGCGATGATCGCGATTCACGCGGAGATGACCGCCGTGGAAAACGGCACGGCGGATGCGAAAAACAATCTGCTGAAGAATGCGCCGCACACGGCGGATCAGATCGCCAGCGACAACTGGAACCGGCCTTACAGCCGTGAACAGGCGGCGTTTCCGGCGAAGGATTTGCACGACTACAAGTTCTGGCCGCACGTCAGCCGCGTGGACAACGTCTTCGGCGACCGCAACCCGGTTTGCTCCTGCGCGGGGATGGAGAATTATTCTTAACCACGGATTCACACGGATAAACACGGACTTGACTCAGCGCGGCGACAATTTATTGAGACTCACACAATAGGGTAACCAGCAAGGTGCCGCCGCCAGAGCAACGTGGGTCGGTGGCCCGCAGCCCAGCTTTTCCTCCGCTGGCTGCGGGCGTTTCAAAGATACTTTTGTCATCCGGCGGCGGCGGCTCACCGAGCCGCGCTCCGTCACCCAATTAGCTGCCAATTTACCTTGCGTCGGCATGGAAGCTCACACAACTTGAAGTCATGAAAATTACTGATGTCCTCCGCGCGGAACACGCCGTGTTCCACAACCTGTTCGACCACATCGAGGCCGTGCTGCCGCACACCCGGACGCTGGCGGAGGTGAAGTCGCTGGCGACCGTTGCGGAAAAGCTGCTGGCCCCGCACTCCAAGACGGAGGACGATTTGTTCATCGAGCCGCTGGAGCATTACTTCGACCAGATCGGGCAGAACGAACTTTTTCACGAAGAACACAAGCAGATTGACGCGCTGCTGGCCAAAGTCCACAAGGCGCGCGACCTGAATGCGGCCAAACAAGTCCTGCTAAACGCGGTGGCCACGTGCCGCAGCCATTTCGACAAGGAAGAGCGCATCG
>PLYV01000287.1:0-3347 GCA_003151855.1 Limisphaerales bacterium
GCACGGTTCCGCTGCCGCACGGCAGTGGCAAGCTTGTGCGCGTGCTCGTTTTCGCCAAAGGCGCGGCGGCCGATGCGGCCAAAGCTGCCGGCGCAGAGAACGTCGGTTTCGAAGACATGATCGCCAAGTGCAATTCCGGCTGGACTGATTTTGATGTCGCCGTGGCCACGCCCGAAGCGATGGTGGAAGTCCGCAAGCTCGGCAAGGTTCTCGGACCGCGCGGCTTGATGCCGAATCCGAAGACCGGCACCGTGACCGACGACACTGCGAAAGCCGTGAAGGAAGTCAAAGCGGGTCGCGTCGAGTTCAAGGTGGACAAGGCCGGCAACGTCCACGTCATCGTGGGCAAGGCTTCGTTCAAGCCCGAACAGCTTGAGGAAAACGCCCGTGCCGTCATCGAGGCCGTCGCCAAGGCGCGCCCGAACAGCATCAAAGGAACCTATATCAATTCTTGCACACTCTCGGCGACGATGAGTCCGCCCGTCCGTGTGGATGTCCGTGAATTTGCCGCCAACTAAAAGGAATTATCA
Source organism: Limisphaerales bacterium (assembly GCA_003151855.1). Lineage (GTDB taxonomy): Bacteria > Verrucomicrobiota > Verrucomicrobiia > Limisphaerales > UBA11358 > UBA11358. The sequence continues at coordinate 531 of PLYV01000287.1, forward strand.
TGCGTGCTGAAAAGAAATTTTTGACAAGTGAATATGTCGCCCGGTTGAACGGCTCGCCGTTCTTCATCGTATGCGGCTATCAAGGTTTGAAGGTGGCGCACCTCTCCGAGCTGCGCAAACGCCTTCGTCTGGCTGGGGCCGAGATCCACGTGGTAAAAAACACCGTGTTCAACGTCGCCGCGAAGGAAGCGGGCATCGGTGATTTGAACGGCAGCCTTGCCGGACAAGTCGCCGTCGTGACCGGCAATAAGGACATTTTCGTCGCCGCCAAGGCGCTGAAAAATTTTGCGGCGGAGTTCGACAAGCTGAAACTCAAGTTCGGCTTTTTGGACAACAAGCGCGTCGAACCGGCCACGCTCATGGCGTATGCCGATTTGCCGAGCCTGGAAGTGCTGCGGGCGAAACTGCTCGGCCTGTTCAACACGCCGGCAACGCAAATCGCGGCGGTCATCAAGGCCAAGGCGGAAAAAGTCGAACAACCGGCTTAAACAATTTTCGACCTGGAATTTCAAATTTGAAATTCCAGATCGGATTCAAACAAACAACCAAAACGTAAATCGTCGGTTCGCGAGCCGTGAACTGAAAATTGCCGGGGCGCCGGCAGACGACGAGACGACAACAAAGAAAGCAAAGTAATAATATGGCAGACCTCGGAAATCTCGTGGAAGAATTGAGCAAGTTGACGGTCATCGAAGCCGCCGACCTCGTGAAACAACTGGAAACCAAGTGGGGCGTTTCCGCTGCGGCCTCGGTCGCGGTGGCGGCTCCGGGCGCGGCTGGCGGTGCAGCGGCTCCGGCCGCTGAAGCGCAGACCACGTTCGACGTGATCCTCGCCTCGGTTCCGGCGGACAAGAAGATCGCCGCGATCAAGGCGGTGCGCGAAGTCAAGGCTGGCATGGGTCTCGCCGAAGCTAAGGCTTTGGTCGAAGGCGCTCCGAAGATGTTGCTCGAAGGTGCGAACAAGGCCGACGCCGACGCCGCCAAGAAGAAGCTTGAAGAAGCTGGCGCGAAGGTCGAAGTCAAGTAATTCGTCCATTTTAGGGGCGGCGGCGTATTGCCGTCGCCCCTTTTCCACCCGCGAAAGGCGGGACAATTTGACAATTTATTGCAGTTAGGAACATCGGTTGCTGGTTTGGCAAGCTGGCCGCGAATGAACGCGGCGGGCTTGCCTTGTGTCGTTAAGTGAAAATTCCGGTGCGGCGGGTTGTCGCGCCAAAAAAAAAGAAAGCCAAAAATGCCATCGCGAGCCACAGAACGTATTAACTTCGGCAAAATCAAGGAAATCATCGCCCCGCCGAACATGATCGAGTTGCAGACGAATTCCTACGCGGAATTTTTGCAGGCTGATCTGACGCCGTCCAAGCGGCAGAAGCACGTCGGATTGGAATCAGTTTTCCGCGAGGTTTTCCCCATCCGCAGCTACGATGAAAAAATCGAGCTCGACTACTCGTCCTACGAGATTGGCGAGCCGAAGGTGGACTGGCTCGAATGCCTGCGCGAAGGCACGACCTACGGCGCGCCGCTGTATGTGACCTTCATCCTCAAGGAAGAGGGCAAGGGCGGCAAAGAAGAAAAAGTTTTCATGGGCGAGCTGCCGCTGATGACGCCGCAGGGCACGTTTGTCATCAATGGCGCGGAACGCGTCGTCGTCTCGCAGTTGCATCGTTCGCCGGGCATCGCGTTTGAAGCGACCCAGCATCCGAACGGCAAGATGCTCCACAGCTTCCGCGTCATTCCTGACCGCGGTTCCTGGTATGAAGCGCAGTTCGACACGAGCGATTTGCTCTACGTTTATCTCGACCGCAAAAAACGCCGCCGGAAATTTTTAACGACGACGTTCTTCCGCGCGCTGTCGTTCCTCGACCATCGCGACAAGGAAAAAGCCACGAAGGGCAAGGACAATGGCGGTTTGACGCGTGGCACCGACGAAGAAATCTTGAAGCTGTTCTACACCATAGAGGAATTGACGGTGAAGGAAGCGGAGAAGATTGAAGATTTGCAGAACCGCGTTCTGGTTCAGGACGCGGTTGATGAAGAAAAAGGTCTCGTGGTTGCTCGCGCGTTCGAGCCGTTGTCGAAGGCCGTGGTCAAGCAGATCGCCGAACTCGGCATCAGCAAGATCAAGGTCGTGGACACCTCGGTGGACGACGGCAACATGATCAAGTGTCTGAAGAAGGATCCGGCCAAGAACGAAGAGGAAGCGCTGAAGGATATTTACCGCCGCCTGCGCCCTGGCGATCCCCCGACTGCCGCGAATTCCCGCGCGCTCATCCTGCGCTTGTTTTTCGACGAAAAACGCTATGACCTCGGTCGCGTTGGCCGTTACAAGATCAACCAGAAGCTCGGCATGAAGACCGACAGCCGCATCTTGACCAAGGAAGACTTGGTCGAGGCGACGAAGTATTTGCTCAAGCTCAAGAAGGGCGAAGGTTCGCTTGACGATATTGATCACTTGGGCAGCCGCCGCATCCGCACGGTGGGCGAATTGCTTTCCAACCAGTGCCGCGTGGGTCTGTCCCGCACGGAGCGTCTGGTGAAAGAGCGCATGACGTTGTTCGACCAGACGGTTGAATCCATGACGCCGCAGAAGCTCATCAATCCGAAGGCGCTCTCCGCCGTGATCCGCGATTTCTTTGGCCGCAGCCAGTTGTCGCAGTTCATGGACCAGATCAATCCGCTCGCGGAACTCANNTACGGCCGCATTTGTCCGATTGAAACGCCGGAAGGACCGAACATCGGCCTTATCGCGTCGCTCGCGACCTTTGCACGCATCAACGAATTCGGCTTCCTCGAAACGCCTTACCGCAAAGTCGAGAA
>PLYV01000287.1:3452-3639 GCA_003151855.1 Limisphaerales bacterium
GCGTTGATGGGTTCCAACATGCAACGCCAAGCTGTGCCGCTCCTCGTCACCGAGGCGCCGCTCGTGGCCACCGGTCTCGAAGAACGCGTCGCCCGCGATTCGCGCGCCGTGCTGGTGTCGGAAGAAGCCGGCAAAGTCGCATCGGTGAATGGTAATCAGATTATCATCACCGAGAACGGCCAGTTGC
>PLYV01000320.1 GCA_003151855.1 Limisphaerales bacterium
TTCATCGTCGCCGACACGCCGGGCCATGTGCAATACACCCGCAACATGGTCACCGGTGCCAGCTCGGCGAACCTGTCCGTCGTCCTCGTGGACGCGCGGCTCGGCGTCATCGAGCAGACGCGCCGGCATACTTACATCGCCGCCTTGCTGGGCATCCCGCACATCGTTTTTGCGGTGAACAAAATGGATTTGGTGGATTGGAAGGAAGAACGCTTTCAGGAAATCCGCGACGAGATCGAGGATTTCCTGCCGAAGCTCGGCGCGTTCCATGATGTGAAGTTCATCCCCATGAGCGCGCTCAACGGCGACAACGTGGTGGACACCTCCAAGCACACGCCGTGGTATGAAGGCCCGTGCCTGCTGCATCATCTCGAAACTGTCCACATCGCGAGCGACTGGAATTTCGGCACATTCCGTTTTCCCGTGCAATGGGTCAACCGCCCGAACAATCCCACCGACAAGTCGCTCCACGATTTTCGCGGGTTGAGCGGCCAGATCGCCAGCGGCATCGTGCGCAAAGGCCAGCAGGTCGTCGTGCTGCCCGCCGGCATCAAGACCACCGTCAAGGACATCTGGACTTACGACGGCTCGCTCGCCGAGGCTTTCTGCCCGCAGTCCGCCACGCTCTGCCTGGAACACGACATTGACATCAGCCGCGGCGACATGATTGTCGGCTTGGAGAATCTCCCCGGCCGCGCCTCGGATTTTTCCGCGCGTGTCTGCTGGATGAATCTCCGTCCACTGCAGACGGGCAAAAAGTATTTCCTCAAGCACACCACACAAACTGTGCAGGCCGTCGTCACCGCCGTGGAAAACAAGATCAACTTCGACACGCTCGACCCCGTGGACGCCCCTGGCACGCTCGCGATGAATGACATCGGCGGCATCAAGATCCGCACGGCCAAGCCGCTGGTGTTCGACGGTTATAGCAGCAACCGCCTGACCGGCTCATTCATCCTGATCGAACAGGGCACGAACCTGACCGTGGGCGCCGGGATGCTCGCGCCGCCGACCGAGGCGGTGAAACCGGAGTATTCCGATTTCGCCATCTGAAATGGTCTGAACTTAACACCAAGTCGCCAGGGCGCGCAGGCGCAGGGTGGAACCGCCGGCAGCGGACAGGCAGCCGATGGGGAATGTTTTTGTGGGACGTGTCCCCGGAATAGTCACTGCGCGCCAAGGTCCGGGCGTTTGCACCGGACTTTGCGCTTTGAAGTCGCGCGCTGGCCGCTTATAAATTGCGCGTGCCGCAATCCAATTTTGCCCCCATCAACGCCGCCACGCGCCTGTGCGCAGTGCTGGGTTCGCCCATCCGGCATTCCGCTTCGCCCGCGATGCACAACGCGGCGTTTGCGGCGCTCGGCCTGAACTGGCGCTATCTCGCGTTTGAAGTGGATCCCAAAAATCTCCGCGCCGCCATCGAGGGCGCGCGGGCGATGGGCTTCGCCGGCCTCAACCTCACCGTGCCGCACAAGCTGCTGGCCGTGGACATGGTGGATGAACTGGACGCCTCGGCGAAAACGTGGGGCGCGGTGAACACCATCAAGTTTGAAAATGGTCGCGCCATCGGTTTCAACACCGACGCCGACGGCTTGGCGAATTCCTTGCGGCACGATTTGGCGGTGGAATTGCGCGGCGCGAAAGTCCTGCTGCTCGGTGCCGGCGGCGCGGGGCGCACGGCGGCGCTGAAACTCGCGGCGGAAAATGTTGCGGAACTTTTTCTGGTCAACCGCACGGCGAGCAAGGCGGAGGAAATCGCCGGTGAAATAAAAAAACAATTTTCCTCCATCAAAGTTTCCGGCGGTTATCCGAACGCAAACGTGGATTTGCTGCTGAACGCCACGTCGCTCGGCCTGAAACCGGAGGACGGTTCGCCGCTGGACGAAAAACAATTTTCGCTGAAACAGACGCGCGCGGTTTACGACATGATTTACCAACCGGCCGAGACTGCTTTGCTCAAGAACGCCAAGGCTGCCGGCTGCCAAACCGCCAACGGCATCGGCATGTTGGTGGGACAGGGCGCGAAGGCTTTTGAAATCTGGACGGGCCAGACCGCGCCGGTGGCCGTGATGCGGCGCGCGGTGGAAGGGAGCGTTTATGGGGTTTGACACCGTGTTCGACCCGCACAACTGGGCGGCGGTGCCGTTTCATTTTTGGTCGCTGGTGTTCTTCGCATTCGGCTGCATCGTCGGCAGCTTCCTGAACGTCTGCATCTACCGGATGCCGCTGGACTTGAGCGTGGTGTCGCCGCCGTCGCATTGTCCGCACTGCAAATATTCCATTCCGTTCTACCTGAACGTGCCGCTGCTGACGTGGCTCACGCTGCGCGGCAAATGCAAAAACTGCGGCGCGCCCATCTCGCCGCGCTACTTCATCGTGGAACTGCTGACGGGACTGGCGTTTCTTGCGTGCTGGCTGGCGTTCGGCCACGCGTCGCCGTGGCTTGCGCCGGTGTATTGCCTGTTTCTCGCGGGCTTGATCGTGGCGACGTTCATTGACTTCGAGCATTTCATCATCCCGGACGAAATCACCTTTGGCGGCGCGGCGGTGGGCTTTATCATTTCCTTTTTTCTGCCGCAACTGCACGGCACGCAGCGCGGGAGCGAGGGCGCGGTTTTGAGCCTGGCGGGCATCGCCGCCGGCGCGGGCATCGTCTATGCCGTGCTGCGGCTGGGCAAACTTTTGTTCGGTCGCCAAAAGGTGAAACTCAATGGCGAAGCGAAAATCGTCTTCACCGAAACCGCCTTGTGCCTGCCGGGACAGGAAATTCCCTACGAAGAAATCTTTTACCGCAAGACCGACACCATCGTTTTGGAGGCGCGCACGGTGGAGCTGGTTGACCGCAGTTATCGCGACGTGAAATTGCGGCTGTCACCGCACCACTTGAAGATCGGCGACGAGGAGATTGATCCTGAAACCGTGCCGCATCTCGAAGCCGTCTGCTCGGAAGTCGTGCTGCCGCGCGAGGCGATGGGCCTGGGCGACGTGAAATTCATGGCGGCCATCGGCGCGTTCATCGGCTGGCAGGGCGCGGTGTTTTCGCT
>PLYV01000280.1:0-2042 GCA_003151855.1 Limisphaerales bacterium
GCGGCTACAATTTGAGCGTCGCCGTCTGGGTGGGCATCATCGCGCTCGCCGGCCTCGACGCCGAAACCGGCGTGGTCATGCTGCTCTATCTTGACCTCGCTTTTGCCGATTGGAAAAAGCGCGGCGCACTCAACCACACCGGCGATTTGCGCGACGCGATTTATCATGGCGCGGTGAAGCGCGTCCGCCCGAAAGCCATGACCGCGTGCGTCATCATCGCCGGCCTCGCGCCAATCTTGTGGAGCCATGGCGCGGGCGCGGACGTGATGAAACGCATCGCCACGCCGATGGTCGGCGGCGTCATCACCTCGACCATCATGGAGCTGGCCGTGTATCCGGCGATTTACTTTTTGTGGCGGTCGCGCGGGGTGAAAGCGGGGCCGCCGCGGTAAAATAGAAATTTGCCGATGGCCGGTTTGGGTGCTATTGGTGAAGCTGAGTTTGCAAACCAACCAAAGAACAATATGAAAACAATGATGATCCTGGCTGCGGTTTTTGCCGCAGGCATCCTGATGACCACCGGCTGCTCCACCTGCTGCCACAAGGACAGCGCGTGCTGCCAGCCCGCCGTCAAATGCGATGGCACTTGCTGCAAGGACGCCGCAACCTGCGCCAAATGCTGCAAGGACGAAGCCGGCTGCAAGCAGTGCTGCAAGAAGCCTTAAACTTGTTCCCCGCCAGCGCCATGGTTGGCCAGGTGCCAAGCATGGCGTTTTGCTTTGCCGGACGGCAACTGCGGCTTCACATTCAAACGCGCCAGCACCGCCATTTTTCCGTTCCGGTTTTCTCATGCGCGCAGGCAATCTGCGCGCGGATCGGATGGTTGATGGACTGGTCTTCAGCAAATTTGCTTTACTCCTTCAGGAATTATCCGATAAAAACCGATCAACAGATGTATTTGAAGACTGAAATATACGCGAGGCGGGCGGAGTTATGAGCGTCAATTTGATTCCCGGCGACCAGGAGCTTTGCGCGGCCAAGATTCTTATCATTGATGATGAGGCGGCGGACATCCGTGTGTTGGAATGGGCGTTGCGGCAGGCCGGCTTTGCCAATTTGCTGAGCCTGACGGATCCCACCCGGTCGCGCGCCGAGTTTGACCGGTTTCAACCGGATGTTGTGCTGCTGGATTTATTCATGCCGGAAATGGACGGGTTCGCGGTGCTGCAGCAACTGGGGGAAACGGTCGCCGCCGATGATTTTCTGCCGGTGCTGGTGCTCACCGGCAACAACACGACCGAAACCCGCAACCGCGCCCTGAAAGCCGGGGCCACGGATTTTCTCGGCAAGCCGGTGGATTATGCCGAAGTCGTGCTGCGGGTGAAAAATCTTTTGTTGACCCGTTTTCTCTACCGGCAGGCGCAGGCGAGCCAGGCCCGGCTCAAAACCCCGGGTGCGGCTCAGCCGCCGGTCGGCTGAATCTGGTCGGCCGACCGCACAATCAACGAACTGTTGTGAACGATGGAAGCAATCCCCACAGAAGAACTTGACCGCCTGCTGGCGGCGATGGTGCAAAGTGCCGAGGGCATTTCCGACCTGCTGTTTGTGGCCGCCAAGCCGCCGCAGGTGGAGGTTCACGGCCGGCTCAAACCGTTTGCGCTCGAGCTGCCCGAGTCCGTGCTCACCAGCGCGCGCATCGAGGGGCTGGCCGGCGCCATCATCAACGACAACCAGCGGTTGTTGCAGGATCTGGCCGAACACGGCTCGTGCGACTGCAGTTATTCGCTGAAAAATTTCTGCCGGTTCCGCGTCAACATCTACCGGCAGAATGGCAATTACGCGATGGTGCTGCGCCGCCTGCAGTCGCAGGTTCCGTCGCTGGAATCGCTGCGTCTGGCCCCGGTGTTCCGCGAGGTCATCAACGAAAAGAACGGCCTCATCTTTGTGACCGGCGGCACGGGCAGCGGTAAGACGACCACGCTCGCCGCGATGCTGAACGAAATCAACCAGACCAACGAAGTCCATGTCGTCACGCTGGAGGATCCAATTGAATTTCTGCATCCGCAGCTCCGGTCCACCTTCAGCCAGCGCGAGCTGGGGCG
>PLYV01000280.1:2048-12124 GCA_003151855.1 Limisphaerales bacterium
GGCGAGATCCGCGACCGCGAGACGATGGACATTGCCCTGACCGCCGGCGAGACCGGCCACGTGGTTTACAGCACACTGCACACCATCAGCGCGGGCCAGACGATCAACCGCATCCTCGGCATGTTCAGCAAGGATGAGGAACCGCAGGTGCGCGAACGCCTGGTGGGTTCGCTGCGCTACATCATCAGCCAGCGGCTGGTGCCCAAAAAAAACGGCGCCCGACTGCTGGTCACGGAATTGATGGGCAGCAGCCTGCGCACCCGCGAGGCCATCGCGCTGGGCGAAAATGAAAACCGCCGGCTGGCTGACATCATCGAGGCCGGCAACACCGCCGGCTGGCACAGTTTTGAACAATCCCTCATCAAGGCCTACGAGGACGATTTGATCACCGAGGAAACCGCGCTGCTCTACTGCATCAACAAGCCCACCATGCGCCAGCGCCTGGACACCGTCAACAAGCGCCGCGAAACCGCCCACTCCGCCTCCTTGCTGAAAATGAAAATGGATGCGTAAGCGGCCGCGCCGCCCGCGCAAGTTGTGATTTCTCCGGCGGCAAAAATCTGGTTTCATTCCGCCGGTGAACGAGTTTCTCACAGTGTTGACGGCGGTGCTGCCGGTGTTCGGCATCATGGGCATCGGCCTGCTGCTGCGCCGGCGCGGCTGGCTCTCGGCGGACGCCGACGCCAGCCTGATGCGCGTGACGATCAACCTGCTGCTGCCGGCGCTCATCTTCGATTCCGTCCTGGGCAATGCCGCCTTGCGCCGGCCGGAAAACCTCCTGCTCCCGCCGCTGGTCGGCTTTGGGATGGTTACGGCGGGCATCGCCATTTCCCGTTTGTTCGCGCGGGCGGCCGGACTCAAGACGAAGCCGGAGCAGCGCACCTTTGCCTTCCTCACCGGCCTGCAAAACTACGCCTACCTCGTGATTCCGCTGTGCGTGTCGCTGTTTGATTCCGGCACGACCGGCGTGCTGTTCGTCCACAACGTCGGCTCGGAAATGGCCATGTGGACGCTCGGCCTCACGGTGCTCACCGGCAGCGGGCTGGGCGGCGGCTGGAAAAAAATTCTGAACGCGCCGCTGGCCGCGTTGCTGCTGGCGCTGGCGCTGAATTTTCTGGGAACGGTTGTCACGCCGCCGGCATCGGTGGCGTTCGCTGGAAAAACCGTCTTGACCGTGATCCACTGGTTCGGCCAGAGCGCGATCCCGCTGGCGCTGCTGCTCATCGGCGCAATTGTGGCCGACCATCTCGCCGAGGCGCGCGGCGGCAAAGCAGTGCGCGTCGTGGCCGTGGCCGCGCTGGTGCGGCTGGGGCTGATGCCGGTTTTGTTTTTGCTGCTGGCGAAATATCTGCCGTGCTCCCTCGAACTGAAACGCGTCCTCGTTTTGCAAGGCGCAATGCCTTCGGCGGTGCTGCCCATCGTGCTCGCCCAACATTACGGTGGCGATGCGCGGACGGCGTTGCAGGTGGCGCTCGGAACTTCCGTGCTCGGCCTCGCGACCATCCCATTGTGGATTCATTTCGGCGGACATTTCGCCGGAATCTGGTAGCTGAAATGCCCAAACGGACGGGAACAACTTGCCGCCAACAAATCGCAAGCGCACGACAGCGCGGTTTCTTGTGCCTGCTAATCTCGCCGCATGAAAAAGCTGGTTGTTTTCATTGGTGGATTGAGTCTGGCCGTGCTGGCGGGCGGCAAAGTTATTGCCGCCGATCAAACTGTGCCGGACACGCGCTTCGGTTTGTTCAACGGCCTCGACCATCGCAGCAGCTACGGGCAGGACGCCTTTCCCGAACCGTTTCTCATAGATGACTCCGCCTTGGAGACGGCCGAATTTCGCCTCGACTGGCTGCACACCGCCAGCGGCAGTGACCACACCGATAACGCCAAGGCCGAGATCGAATACGGCATTGGCTTGCTCACGCTCGAACTCGAATTGCCCTACGAACGCGACGTGACCGGCGGCATCGCGACCAAAGGTTTTAACAACGTGGATGTCGGCGCACGCTATCCGTTCTACCAATTTGTTTCGCGCAATGGTTGGTTCGACACCACGCTCGGCGCGGCGGTGGAACTGGGCATTCCCACGGGTTCGGACGTGAGCAAAAATACCGAGTTCGTCCCGAAGATTTTCAACGACACGAAAATTGGCCGCTTCACCGTGCAATCCATTTTCGGTTATTCAATGCTGTTCGGCCCCGGCGACGACGGCGGCGTGGACACGTTTGAATACGGCTTCACATTCGGCTATTCGATCCCGCGCCAGGCGCTGTCGCTGCCGGGCGTGGACAAAATCATTCCCGTGATGGAACTCTCCGGCGAAACGCAGTTGAACAAGTCTGCTGCCGGCCACAACAGCCTCACCGCCGGCGTCGGCCTGCGCGCGAATCTCAAGCCCATCGGGCGCCTCCAGCCGCGCCCGGGCATTCTGTTCGTTTTTCCGGTGGACAACGGCGCGCGTGCCGACGCACATTGGGGCATCATGACCAGCCTCGTGTTTGAATTTTGAAATGCACGTCAACCGTCGCACTTTTTTGTTTTTGAGCGCGGCGTTCGCCGCCGGGTGCGCCGCGCCCGGCGGCCCAAACTTTTCTTCCGCGCGCCACGAAAAAATCATCAGCGCCGGCCCCGCCGCGCAATATCTGGCCGACGGCGTTTATGCGCGCTACCGCGATCTGGGATTTTTCCTCGTGCGGCGCGGCGCGAAGCTGTTTGCGCTTTCGTCCATCTGCACGCACCGCCGATGCAAGCTGGACGCCGAGCCGGACAAAACTTTTTACTGCCCGTGCCACGGCTCGACGTTTGACGCGGACGGCAAAGTGACGGAAAGCCCGGCGCGGCGTGATCTGCCGGTGTTTGAAATTTCCACGGACGCCGAGGGCAATTTGCTGGTGAAGATTTCCGCCTCGTAAAATCAGCCGTTTTTCTGCACCGGCAATTTCAGCGGATACAAGCCGGGGCAGCAGCCGAAGGTTTCGTGGAACGCCGCGCTGAAATGGCTCAGGCTGTTGTAGCCGACTTCCATCGCCGTCTCGGTGACGTTGTGTTCGCCGGACTTGAGCAGTTCCGCCGCGCGCTCCATGCGGAGCTGGCGCAAGTGCTGCGTGATCGTGTGGCCGGTCTGCGCGGAAAAAATCCGGCTCAGATAAAAATGGCTGCAACCGATCTTCCTGCCGAGTTCCTCCAGCGACGGCGGTTCGGCCAGATTTTGCTTCAATAGAAAAACCACCTGCTCGACGCGTTCCTGCGCGAGCCGTTGCTGGCGCGAACAGAACATTTCCTGATCCGGCGGCGGCTGGAGCAGGAAGGTCACCGCCAGTTCCAACGCCTTGCATTGATACCACAACGGCTGTGCCGCCGCGTAAACCGGCGGTTGCCGCAGCGAGGCAATGAGCTGTTGCTGTGCCGCCGTGAGCCGGACGGTCGCGCCGGAAACCAGTTCGCACGGTTTGTCTTCGATGGCCGCGCGCACCACCGGGTGCAGCATCGTCTCCATGCCGGCGAGATGCTTGGCGAGAAACGCGCAGGAAAATTCCACCGTGAGAAACTGGTGCTGCTCATCCGCCGCGCGTTTCGCCATCAGCGGCTCAGACTTGCGGTGGTAAAACCCGACGGTGCCCGGCGTGAAATCGGTGCGCTTGTGTTTGCACTCCACGAAGCCGTGGCCGGCGAGGTTCAGGCACAATTCCACACAGCCGGGATGAAAGCTGGCGGCCCAATCGAATTCGCGCTTCGCAAAAAAATCGTGCCATTCGATGCTGTAGCCCGCGCCATGAAAACTGCCGAACAGCGGCTGCCAGCCTTTGCCCACGTCACGCCACGCGCCGGCCTCGGAAAACGCGGGCGCGGACGAACGGGAATCAATGGCTGGCTTGGTGTTGCTCATGCCGATGCTGGTCAGAAAAAGCGCCAGCGGGCTGGCGCAGTCCAAGACGCTGGCGCGAACGACTCCGGGTTTCGCCTGCGCGAAGCGTTTTGGAGTGCGGTGGCCCTCCACCGCTTTGGTCTGAATTGCACGCGCCGGGCCATGAAGGTTTTACTGGCCGGTGAGCTTCTTTTCCCACTCGGCGACTTTTTTCAGCAGGTCGGGCAGGCGTTGCAGCGCGATCATGATGCGCTTGGCCTGCTTGTCCGGCTGCGCGGGAATGCCCAGCCACATTTCGCCGTCGGGGATGTTGTGCATCACGCCGGCCTTGGAGCCGACGGTGACTTGGTTGCCGATTTTCAGATGGCCGGCGATGCCGACCTGTCCCGCGAGCACGCAGTAGCTGCCGAGCTTCGCGCTGCCGGCGATGCCGCCCTGCGCGCAGATGATGGAGTGTTCGCCGATCTCCACGTTGTGCGCGATCTGCACGAGGTTGTCAATTTTCGTGCCCCGGCCGATGATCGTCGCGCCGAGCGCGCCGCGGTCCACGGAGCAATTGGAACCGAGTTCAACCTCATCGCCGATGATGACGTTGCCGACTTGCGGAACCTTCCGATGAAAGCTCACGTCCAAAACATAGCCGAAACCATCCGCGCCGATGACCGTGCCGGCGTGGATGCGCACGCGCTTGCCAATTTGCGAACGCGAATAAACCGTCACGTTCGGAAACAAATTTGTGCTGTCCCCGAGCGTGGCATCGTCGCCGACAAAATTGCCGGCCTGCAAAACCGCGTTCGCGCCGATCTTCACGCGCTCGCCAATTGTGCAGTGCGGCCCGATGTGCGCCGTCGGGTCAATTTGCGCGCTCGCCGCGATGGCGGCGGAGGGATGGATGCCCGGCGCGAATTTCGGTTCCGGGAAAAAGATGGCGAGCGCCTTGGCGAAGGCCACGCGCGGATTCGCCACGCGGATGATGATTTTCTTTTCGGATGAAAAATCTTTGCCGGCGATGATGGCGGTGGCGGCGCTGTTTTCGGCGGCGGCAAAATAGTCGGCGTTCTCGGCGAAGGTCAGGTCGCCGGACTGGGCGGCGTCGGCGGTGGCGAAGCCGGTGAGCGCGGCGTTCGCGTCGCCGAGAACTTCGCCGGCGAGCTGTTTCGCGATTTCAGCAGTGGTCAGTGTCATTTTATCCGGCTCACTATAAAGCCGGAACGATTCTGTTCAATCCCAACTTTCACGGCCAGATTTTTCCGCGCCGATCCGCCGTCAGCGCGATACGCGCACGCGCAGCAGCAGCGTGGGGATGGCGAGGCCGGTGCCGATGGCACCGATGGTGAAGGTCACGCGCAGGGCGTATTGCACGGCGGTGATGAGCGTGTCCGAGGCGTCCCCGGTGCTCGTCGAGGTGAGCGCGAACATCCCCAAAATGGCCTTCGCCGCAAAGCTGCCGGGGACCATCGGGATGCAGCCGACCACGTCCAGCGCATTCTGCGAAATGTCCGTGCGCGCCCGCAGCACCTGCACGGCGGCGCCCACCGTGAGCGCGGCGGCAAAGGACGCGGCTTCCAGATTCCAGCCCTGTCCGAGGCAATAAGTCCGCACCGCCAGCGCCAGCGCGCCGCTGACCGCGCACCACGGCAGCGACCGGAAAGGAATGTTGAACAGCACGCCGAAGCCCGCCGCCGCGATCGCGCCGCAAACCGTTTGATGCAGGAGAAAAAGGAAATCCATGGTTCAAAAAATCTTGGCGAACAGCACCTGGCCGAGCCACAGCCCGGCGGCCACAAAAATCAGAATCACCGCCACCGTCACCGCCCGCGCGCTGCCGAGCGTGGGATGGCCGTCGAGGATGTCGCTCTGCGCGTTGACCGAGGGCACGCCGGGAACGAGCAGCAAAATCGAGGCGATCATCGCCGTCGTGATGGTGGCGCTGCCGGCCCAATGCGCGCCGATGCCGCCGAGCAGCGAGCTTAAAAACGAGACCACCGTGGCGCAGATGAACACGTTCACATGGCGCGTGAGCAATTCGCGCCGCACCCACTGGCCAAGGCACGCCGCGAGAAACACCGGCCCCGTGCCGGCCCAGTCCACCTTCAGCAGCCGGCCGAACGCCGCGCACGCCAGGCCCACCGCCACCGCCATCACCCAGGTGGAATGGCGCGGAGTTTGGGTCGCGAGGCGCGTGAGTTCGGCGCGGGTCTGTTCGACGGTGAGTTTGTGCCGCGAGACGCGCGCGGCGAGATGCCACAATTCCTGGTCGAGCCGCTGGTTCACGGCCAGATGCCCGACCTCGCGCATCCGCGTGATGCCGTTCGCGCCGATGCCGATGGTGATGGCCAGCGACGCGTAGCCGATGCGCAAATCCACGCGTTCGGCCCCGAGGCCGCGCGCGAATTTCGCCACGATTTCATCCACGCTGGTCGCGTTCGCGCCGGCTTCCATCAGCATCCGGCCCGCGTCCAGCGCCACCATGGCGAGCGGCTCCAGCGCCGGGGCGGCACCGGTGTCGTCGGGAATCAAGGTTTCAATGGCGTCCATGTGTCGGTCGGGGGAAAACCGTCCGGGGAGAATTTTACCAGCAAAACCGTCCGTCTCAATTGAATTTTGCCGGATTATGCCCTTCACAAACCTTGCCTCGGTTTTATCCGCAGATGCCACCGATTAAAATGGAAAAATCTGCGTCCATCGGTGAAATCTGCGGACAAACTTGTCCGATGCATAATCCCGGAATTTTGCGAGGCGTTCGCGGGTGAAAACTATTTTCCGCCTCCGGAAATTTTTTCAACCCCTGGCGCCGAACACCGCGTCGAGGATGACTTCCTTGGTTTTCCAGATGAGCGCCATCGTCATCGCCAGCGGCAGCAGGATGAAGAAGACGAGCAGCAGGCTGCTGGCGCGGTTCACCCAGACGAAGAGCCGGCCTGGCGGCAGCGGCGAGTTGGGCAGTTGCAGCAGGACAATGAAGCCGATGGTGAAAAACAGCAGCCCGACGAGCAGCCAGCGGTTCATCGCGGTGAACTGGCGCGTCTCGTGCCGGAGCGTTTCGTCCGGCAGCATCGCGCCGAGACGTTTGAGGACGAGGTTCAGGTTGAACAGGAACAGCACGCCGGTGAGTTCCAGCAGCCAGACGGCGTAGGCGAAGAAGCTTTGCTCCGGCATTTTGTTGTGCCAGTAGATGAACGGGCAGAGGCCGAGCAGCACGAGCGCGAGCAACTGCGCGCGGTCAAGCGCGTGCCGCCACGGGCGTTCCTGCCGCTGAAAATCCGACATCTGCCACAGGCCATAGACGAGCAGGGCATTGACGGCGAGCACGGGCAGAAAGCCCAGCGGCTTGAGCCAGTCGGCGCGCGCGGTCTCGGCGCCGATGAGCAGCGCGGCGGGCAAGCCCCAAAACAGCGCCGACAGCCCGCGCGCGAGTTTGCCAAGCGAGCGGAGCAGCTGTGGATTGGGCGGAGTCATTTGGGAGTTGGGAGATAGCAGTTGGAAGTTGGGGTTGTTTTTTTGATCCTATCTGCCAACTTCCATCTCCCATCTGCTAAAAACTTAAATACGTGTAAGCCTTCAGGCCGCGTTCATAATCATCCAGCAGGCGCATGGCTTCGCTGGGTTTCATGCGGTCGGACTTGATGGCTTCGTCCATCTGCGCCTTCATCTGGCGCTTGAGCTCGTTCTCGTCGTATTGCACGGACGTGAGCGAATGGATGACCGTCGCGCCCTCGATGATTTCCTCGATGTAATAGCCGGTCGGCTCGTCGGGTTCGAGGAAGACGTGGACTTCGTTCACGCGGCCAAAGAGATTGTGCAGGTCGCCCATGATGTCCTGATACGCGCCCATCAGGAAAAAGCCGAGGTAATACGGCTCCGGCTTGCCGTCGCCGTTCGGCACGAGCGCGTGCATGGGCAGCGTGTCGCGCACGTCGCGCAGGTCAATGAACTTGTTCACCGCGCCGTCGGAATCGCAGGTGATGTCCACCAGCGTGCCCTCGCGCGTCGGGCGTTCGTTCAGGCGCGAGACGGGCATGATGGGAAACAGTTGTCCGAGCGCCCAATGGTCGAGCAGCGATTGGAACACGGAGAAATTGCAGAGATATTGGTCGCCGAGCGAATCTTCGAGCTTCTGGATTTCCTCGGGAATGTAGGCCTGGCCTTTGAAGCTCTCGACCACGTCGCGGCTGATCTCCCAATAAAGATTCTCGATGCGCGCCTTGTCCGGCAATTCCATGACGCCGAGCGTGAACATATTGTGCGCGTCTTCCTTGCGTTCCTGCGCATCGTGAAAGGCCTCGAGCTTGTTCAGCTTCGCGAGATTTTTTTTGATGTCGAGCAGCTCCTTGACGAGCGGATGCTCGCTCTCGCCGTATTTGAACGCCTCGCCGGGCCGGATTTTTTCAATCGCGCCAAACACCTCGACGATGAGCACGCTGTGATGCGCGACGATGGCGCGGCCGCTTTCGCTGACGATGTCGGGATGCGGCACCTTCTCGGCGTTGCAGACGTCGGCGATGTAGTAAACGATGTCGTTCGTGTATTCCTGCAACGAGTAGTTCGTCGAGGAATCGAACGCGCTGCGCGAACCGTCGTAGTCCACGCCCAGCCCGCCGCCGACGTCCATGAACTCGATGGCAAAACCCATCTTCACGAGTTTGGCGTAAAAGCGCGCGGCTTCCTGCACCGCTTTTTTCACCGTGAGAATGTCCGGCACCTGCGAGCCGATGTGGAAATGCAACAGCTTCAGACAATGGCCGAGATTTTCCGCCTTCAACATTTCCGTTGCGGTCAAAAGCTCCACGGTGCTCAAGCCGAACTTGGCGTTTTCGCCGCCGCTCTCCGCCCACTTGCCCGCGCCCTTGCTCAACAGCCGCGCGCGGATGCCGATGAGCGGTTCCACGCCGAGCGTTTTGGAAATCGTGATGATCTGCCGCAACTCCTCCAGCTTTTCGACGACCATGATGACGCGCTTGCCGAGCTTGATGCCGAGCAGCGCCATCTTGATGAACTCCGCGTCCTTGTAGCCGTTGCAGATGATGAGGCCGCCCATCTGGTTTTGCAGCGCGAGGCCGGCGAAGAGTTCCGGCTTGCTGCCGACTTCGAGGCCGAAGTTGTAAGGCTTGCCGGCGTCCAAAATTTCCTCCACGACTTCGCGAAGCTGGTTCACCTTGATCGGGAACACGCCGCGATACTTGCCCTGAAAATTAAATTCCGCGATGGAGCTTTGGAACGCCTTGTTGATGGCCTCGACGCGGTGCCGCAAAATATCCTGGAAGCGGATGAGCAGCGGAAATTTCAGCCCGCGACCCTTGGCCTCCTCGATGACGTCGGTGATGTCCACGCTGGCGCCCGCGTCCTGCAACGGGCGGACGGCGACATGGCCGGCGTCGTTGATGTCAAAATACTTCGCGCCCCAGCGCTGGATGTTGTAAAGCGCGCGGGCGGAATCAATGTTCCACGGCGAGTTGGCGTCGTTCGAGTTGCTCATCAATAAATGCGTTCTATAACGAGCGAATCATAAAAATTCCGGCGCAGAAAGCAATCAGCACGTTGAAAAAATTCGGATGATGCCCTTCACAAACCTTGCCTCGGTTTTATCCGCAGATGCCGCAGATGCCACCGATTAAAATGGAAAAATCTGCGTCCATCGGTGAAATCTGCGGACAAACTTGTCCGGTGCATAATCCCGGAAAAAATTCGGTGACGGTGCGGCGGCGCGGAAATTCCCTCCGCCCAACGCCAGACACCCCGCCCGCCCCCGGCGGCAAGATTTGTCCGAAAGAGTTCAAGTCAGGGTTGGTTTCTTTCCTTGATTTCCGCCTCATTAGACGCTTTCATTCTGTGCTTAATTTGGCAATCGAAAATCCAAAATCACAATTTTAATATGGCCTACACCACCTGCACCGTGCCCGCCGGCGGCAAGATCTCCATCGCCAACGGCAAGCTCACCGTCCCCCACCATCCCATCGTCCCCTTCATCCGCGGCGACGGCACCGGCCCCGACATCTGGGCGTCCAGCGTCCGCGTGTTTGACGCGGCGGTGGAAAAAGCCTACGGCGGCCAGCGCAAAATCGCGTGGATGGAAGTCTTCGCCGGCGAAGAATCGTTCAAGAAATTCAACAACTGGCTGCCGGACGACACCGTCGAGGCGTTCAAGGAATTCCTCGTGGGCATCAAAGGCCCGCTGACCACGCCCACCGGCGGCGGCATCCGCTCGCTGAAC
>PLYV01000178.1 GCA_003151855.1 Limisphaerales bacterium
CCGCTTTCCGCTTTTTATTTCAGGTGTTTTTACACAAACGCTTCGACGCGCGGCCAGGCCTCCGCCACGGTGATGCCGGCTGGAAGCACTGAAACAGCCCGCCGGCGGCCACTGAAAATCAGGCCTGCGGTCGGGCCGGCACGCCCACCGCGACGGCATCATCCGCCAGACTGCTCACCACCACCGCACCCGCGCCGATCGTGACCCGGTTGCCAATCTGAACGGGCCCCAGAACACACGCGTTGATCCCCAGGGTGACGTTATCCCCCAGCACCAATTCGCCCCGCCGGACGCCCCGCCGGCAACCGATGCTGTTACCGCCATATAAAATACAATCATTCCCCACCATGGCATCGCCATGGACCACCACGCCCAAGGTGGGATGCCAAACCTGCAGTCCCCGACCGATGGCGGCCTTGAAACAGATTTCATGGCGGCAACTCAACAGCCTGAGAAACCAGAAGCCAGGCAGAAACAGCACGCGTAAGGCGGTCCAGATTTGGCCGCATAACAAATAACCGCAACGGTCGAGGCGGTAGGAAATGATCACGCCCGCCGAAGGCTCGAAAAAAAGCACCAGCCAGCGGCTCGATTTGCCGTGCGTGAGCAGACGCAATTCGTGCGCCAGAAACCGGAATTGCCCGAGCGCGGGCCGGCAGCCTAATTGTTCAATTTCAGCAATCACGTCACCCGTTTATAGCGGTTCGCGGCCATTCTTGGCAATCCCCCAGAGCGGAATTTGGAAAGCGACAACTGAAACTTGAAACTTGAAACTTGGATCTTTGACCACAAAACACACAAAAGACACGAAAATATCCGGCTCCCAATTTTAACCACGGATGGACGCAGATAAACATGGATTTTGCAGGGCGCAAGCTGGGACCTGAAAGCTGAAGCTCAATAAAAACTTTGGCCGCAAAAAGGCGCAAAATGCAAAGCGAGGAGGGAAGATTGAGGATAGAAAAATTCAACAGCGGAAAATCAGCCGCCGGCGGACAAAAGAATCAACCGCACTTTTCCAAAACGCATGATGCGACCATTTTTCAGGTTTCAGCCCTCAGGTTTTCCCCGCCGCTTTCCGACTTCCGCTTTCCGCTTTTTATTTCAGGTGTCTTTGCACGAACGCCTCGACGCGCGGCCAGACCTCCGCGACAGTGATGCCGCGCAGGCAGAACGGCTCGGCAAAGCGGCAGTAGTCGGAGCAGGGCTTGTAGGGACAGGCTTTCCCTTCAAATACTTCCGACGCCGGATGCAGCGGGGCAAACCACTCATGCAGTTGCGGGCCGAACAGCGTGAACGTGGGCCGGCCGCACGCCGCCGCCAGGTGGCCGGGGCCGGAATCGTTGCCGATGAACGCGCCCGCCCGGTCCAGGCAGCCGAATAATTCCGTGACCGTTCGCGGGGCCACGGCATTTTCCCCGCGGCGCCGCCACCAGTCCAGTTGATCCACATCGCAGGCGACTTGCACGACTAGGTTTTTTTGCCGCAACCGGGCAACCAGTTCCGCAAAGTTTTCCAACGGCCATACCCGCAGCGGCAGCCGGGCCCCGGTATGGATGAGCATCACCGGCGGTTGCGGGCGTGGGCATTGGGCCTCGGTTATTGGCTCCCTCGCCCCGCCCAAGCGGGGAGATGCCCCTCGCCCATCGGATGGGAGAGGGTGGCTCGCAGAGCCGGGTGAGGGCAGCCGCAGGTTGGGTGAGGGGTTCTGAACTTCTGACCCCTTCTCCCCCGGCGGGGGAGAAGACCAGGATGAGGGGGCTTGGACTGAAGTCTCGAGAGCTGCCCCTCCTTGAACTTGTTTCCCCTCTTCCGTCCTGCGGACCCCTTCTCCCCCAGCGGGGGAGAAGGCCGGGATGAGGGAGCCAGCCGCAGAATCGTCATGCCCCCCAATCGGTCGCGAATCCGCCCCCACAAACAGTTCTGCCCGCGCCGGCAGCTCCAGCCCCAGCGCCGCGCCGGCCACGCGCCAGAATTCGTGGCGGTGCGCCAGCGGATCGGGCCGCGTCAATTCCCGCGTGAGGTAGCGCCGGCTATTCAGGCGGGCAAAACCGAGGCGCTCCCGCGCGCCGGACAATTTCAGCGCCAGATGGTCGCGCGGATCCCAGCGGGCCGAGACGGCAAAATCAAATTGTTGCGCCACCAGCCGGTGGCGCAGCGCAAACAGTTCCCGCCACGGCCAGCGCCAGAGCTGATACTTCTCCCGGAACGCCGTCCACGGCGCGGAAAACGGCACCACCGCCACGCCCGGCCAGAAGTGCGGGCGCAGTTCCTGGGCGAAGGGCTTCGCCAGCAGGGTGACCTCAAATTTTTCCGTGGCCGCGCGCAGGAACGGCGTGGCGATGACGAGGTCGCCCAAGCCCCAGAGCTCCAGGACCAGCAGGCGGGGCTTCATAAACCCGTTCTCCCATTTGAGACCTGCAACTTGAGAACTGAAAACTGAAACGGGCGGAAAAGATCAGAGACCTGAAGCCTGAGACCTGAAACCTGAAATAATAGTCGCATCATGCGTTCTGGAAAAGTGCGGTTGATAAATTTGCCTCGCTGATTTCAGTCTTCTGTGTTTCCGCTTTCTAGTTTCAAGTTTCCGGTCTCAGCTTTCAGGTTTCAGCTTTCAGGTCTCTTTTGGTTTTCTTTCGTCTTCTTGGCCATGGTTACGAAAATGGCAATCAACTCGTCGGCTTCCGTCCACAGGGCGGAGATTTCCGGCAGGTCTATATCGCAATCGTCACGCAAAAGCTCCAACCAAAGCTGCGTTTCATCGGCTTCCTGGGTGCACGTTTCGATCTTGGCGATGAATTCAGCCGCACTCCGAGCCCGCGACGCTTCGCGATAATTGGCCGCTACCGAAGTTCCCGAACGCAACAGTTGCTTGCCCAAAACAAACACCTCCGACCGGCTTAACGGCAGCTTCACATAGCAGCGAACAATTTTTCCCGCAAACACTTTGGTCCTATGCTTGAGTTCCTGTTTACGATCAGCCATGGAGTGTCTTAATTTTCAGGTTTCAAGTTTCAGATCTCAGGTTTCCGATCTCCGATCTCCGGTCTCAGCTTTCAGGTCTCAAGTCTCAGGTCTCAGGTTTGATTCTACTTTCCGCTTTTACTATGCCGTTTGCCCCGTCCCCGCCGGCAGCGGTTGGGCCGGCTTGATGCGGGGATTGGAAATCGTTTTGGGCTGCGGCCCCAGCACCCCGCCGTTCAGGGCGACGCACAGGCCGGCATATTTGGCGTAATAACCGATGTCATCGCTGAAGGAGCCGAAGATGAAAAAGAAGGCGAAGGAATGATACACGCACCAGGCCAGCAAAAAGGCGTTGATCGTCTTCAAGTCCGCCGGACCGTAGCGGAAATTGCGGTAATGCACCCACAGGCAGGCGGCCATCAGCCAGACGATGCCGATGGCCCCCCAGATGCCGAAAGGCATGAGGGTGGACAACGGCCCGCTGTGATAATCGCCGGAAATGGCCAGCGCCTCTTCGCTGGCGTCAAAGCTGCCCGCCGCGCTGGCCAGCTGGGTATTGGCAATCAGATCATAATCGCCCTGGCTGATGCCATAGCCTTTGCCCAGCAGCAAATATTCGGGCACCTTGGGCCAGAGTTGCCGCCATATGTTGAAGCGCCACTCCGAACTGGCCTCGGCGCTCAGGACGGCATCCTGGTTCCAGTTCAAGGGCAGGAAGGACAGGGTGCGCTGGTAATTCAGGGGCAGGTGGCCGGCGAAGGGCACCAACAGGGCGATCGTCATGAGGCCGCCGATAAGCAATGCGAGCAGGGGCCCCCGCAGTCCCTCCAAAAACATCATCAGGGCAATGGTTACGATCATCCCCACCAAAAACGCGCGGAAACCCCCCATCGGTATCAGCAGGAACACCAGCACAAAGACCGGCGGCCGCCACCAGCTGCGCCCCAGAAAAATGCCCCGCACCCCCCACCGGGCCAGCATGAAACTGAGCAGCATTATGGATCCGGTGGCCACGGCGCTGAACCGGTCAATAAAAGTGGCCGTGCTGCCGAGCCGGGCGTTGGAGACATTATAACCGGTCGGCGGAATGAGGAGATTGATGTAGTTCAGCGGCGCGGGCAGATAGGGAAACAGATCGCCGATCAGGGACAGCAGTCCGGGCAGCAGAAAGAGGGCCACATACAACTTGCGCCGGGCCGGGGGAATGGGGTGGCTGATCAGGGCAAAAAAACAGGCGATGCCCACGAACAGCGTGAGATATTTGCGGCCGCCGCCCAGGCCGCCGCCCAGCGTGTGCAGGCCGACGCCGCCGGTCAGCTCCGCCGTCAGGAAGGCCATGGCGGCGATGAACAGGAAAGGCCAGGTCAGCACCGGCACCCGGAGGAACCGCCGGTCGCTGTTCAGGATGCGTTCTAGGACGGCAATCGTCAGGCTCAAGAGCACCACCACCCACCACAGCGGCGGCTTGCCGATGAGGAAAAAACAGGATACCGGCGCAAACAGGCCAAACACCATGACCGGATAATGCCACTTGATGAAAACCGGCGAGAGGATCAAGGCCGTCACCAGCCCCAGAAAACCCATCGTGCCGTAGTCCAGCGGGTTGGTGAGCAGGTAGCCCACCAGGATGGCCAGCGGAATGCAGATCACATAGGTGATCAGCATCCGCATCGCAACATGGGGGTTGGTCATGGCTTCAAATCAATTTTTCGAACCGGTAAAATAGCGGGGGAAAGCGGAAAGCGAAAGGCGAAAAGCGGAAACGGAAAAGAAACCTGAAACCGGAAACTTGAAACCCGGCGTTGGTTTCCCCACAGAAGATTATCACTGATAGACTAAAAATACAACCGGCGTCAATCGGTGCAATCCGCGGACAAACTGGTCAGGTGGACAATCCCGCAAGTTTCCGATTTGCCCTTACTTTCCGCTTTCCGTTTTCCGCCTTTGTATTTTTCCATCCCCCCCCCCTTTGGCGTTCAGCGCTCCGGTGCCAACCCAAGTTGCGCCCTCAAGGCCGGGGCGTTTTGGGGCTGGCTGGCGGCCGGCCCACCGAAGTTTTCACTGGCCATCAAACCCCGCCAGCCTCCGGCGTTGTCTCGGGGGCAAAGGCGGAGGGATCGCGGCCCGCATCCGCCGCCTTTCGGAATTCCATCCGTTTATCCCGGTAAATTTTATAGGCTGGAACCAACATGGCCCAGATGGCCAGCGCATAGCCCATGGCCTCGCCCTGAATGCCCCAGACCCGGACCAGCAGCAGGATGAAAATCAGGCTTAAAACCGCGTTGGCCACGGACAGCCACATATACGGCTCGCGCTTGTGCGCCCGCAGCTCCATGGCCATGGCCACCGTCACCACCTGCACCAGCATGGCGCCGGCCAGCCAGGCATTGACCCCCAAGGGAGCCAGCCGGGCCGGAACTTTCGGCAACAGCAGGCCGATGAAGGGAATCGCCGACAGGAAGGCCACCAGGCCCAGGAGACAAAACCCGAAGGCCTGCACGGTGCTGCGCCGCCAGAGGGAATCCAGTTCCCGCCAGGACCGGGCGGCGATCAGGCTGCCGAACCGGGGTGCCTTGGTGTAAATCCAGGTCATGGCCACATTGAAAATCATCCGGGTGAGTTGCAGGCTCATGCCCAGCTGTCCCGCCGCCACCGGCCCGCAAAAATAAAAGGCGACCGGATTGATCAGGTCAAAAATGAAATAGCCGGACATCCAGCTCACGGCGATCCGCCATTGAAACGGCCAGATTTCCCGCACCCACGACACCCGGCCATGCCGCGGGGTTTCCAGAAACTGGCGGAAAAACGGCCGCCAGCGCAGACCAAGATAGCCCACGGTGAACAGCAGGTTGGCGGCCGCCCCGAGGGCGGAAACATAGATGCCCGCCCCCGCCATCAGTCCCACCGCGTTCACCGAAAAAACCCCCAGCGACGCCCAGAAACTGAACTGCGCGGTCACGGCCATCTGGTTGCAGCCATTTAACAGGGACATGGCCGGATTGACCGCCAGGGAGCCGGCGGCGCTCGCGGCGATGATCCACCACGCCCCCTGCCAAGCCACCCCGTGCTGGCCGGAGACGGTGAAAAAAACGTGCCCGCCGATGCCGACGGCCATAAAGAAAATCAGGGCCGCCACCGCGTAATAGGCAAACGCCAGCCGGCCCAGCGAAATCAGGCGCGACCGCGCGACGGGATCGCCCGCCAAGGTTCCCGCCGGCGTCAGGCGCAATTGGGCGAACTCGTGGGAGGCGAACTGGAGGATGTTCTGGGAAAAACCCATCTCCAAAAAAACCTGCATGGCCACCACGCCGGCGAAGGCGTAGAAATAGCCCTGGATTTCCGGGGTCAGATAACGCAGCACCAGCGCCATGGTGATGGGGCCGGTGACGAGCCGCAGCATCTGGGCGGCGTTGGTAAAGAACACCGCCCGGTCCACGCCCGCCCAGCGGCGCAATCTGTGAAAGCGCTGGATCATTCGGCGGGATTTACCATGAAGGACAGGGAGGACATGAGGTTTTTAGTTTTGAATTTTAAGTTTCGAGTTGAGCCGCCTTCATGCGTTTCCTGCTCTACATGGTAAAGCTTTGATCGTCGCCACGACGCCCGCCGCATCCAAGCCTGCATGCCGCCGCAGATATTCCTGCGAGCCGACCAGACCCAGGGTTTTCGGCGGCACGGCCAGCGAAGGCACCGGCTGGGGAAGGTGTTCCCGCAAGAGCGAAGCCAAACCACCTGCCGGCAGGTGTTCCTCCAGCGCCATGAGACGCGGATATTTTTTCAGCGGCGCGAAAAATTCCGGCGGCACCGGCTGTAGGAGCGGGCAGGAAAACACGCTGACAGAAGTGCCTTCTGTCGCCAAGATCTTCGCCGCTGCGAGGGCTTCCTTCAAAATGGAGCCGGTGGCGACCAGCGCCAAGTCGCCGGTGCCCTCGACTATTTTCAGCGGTCCCTGCGTCAGCCCGCGCACGTTGTGCAAGTCTGGTTCGCCGGCCTTGCCCAGTCGCAGATAGGACGGACGGGGATTTTGCGCAAGCCATTGCAGGCTTTCACGGGTTTCGCCGGGATCGGCGGGCGAGAGGATGGTCATTTCCGGCAGCGTGCGCAGGATGCCGAGGTCCTGCACCGCATGATGCGAATAGCCAAGGTTGCCGTAGGCGAAACCCGCGCCGACGGACACCACCGTCACCGGCAGGCGATGATACGCGATGTCGTTGCGGATCTGCTCCAGGCAGCGCAGCGTCGGGAAATTGGCGATGGAATAGGTGAAGACGTGATAGCCCTCCGAGGCGAGGCCGGCGGCGGCACCGGTCAGGTTCTGTTCCGCCACGCCGGCGTTGAGAAAGCGGTCGGGAAATTCCGCCGCGAACGGCTCGACGACGGAAAAGCCGAGGTCGCCCACCACCAGGAAAATTTCCGGGTGCCGCCGCGCCTGGATGATGAGTTCGTTGATGAAGGCGGTTCTCATGGCGTGCCCTCCAGTTGACGCAACGCTTCCTGAAGCTGGTCCGGCTTCGGGGAGGAGTAGTGCCACTGCAATTTACCTTCCATGAAATCCACGCCCTTGCCCTTGACCGTGTGCGCGAGAAGGCAGCCCGGCTTGCCGGCTTCAAAAGGAAGCTGTTTCAGCGCGGCGGAAATCTCGGCGTGATTGTGGCCGTCAATCTCCTTCACCGCCCAGTTGAACGCGCGGAATTTCTCCGCGAGCGGGTGCAGATCTAAAACTTCCTTCACGCTGCCGAGGCTCTGGATTTTATTGTAATCCACGATGGCGACGAGATTATCCAGCCGGTGCTGCGGCGCGAACAAAATGGCTTCCCAATTCGAGCCTTCATCCAGTTCGCCGTCGCTCAGCATCACGAACGTGCGCCAGTTTTTTTTTCGGCGCTTGGCGGCGAGCGCCTTGCCGCAGCCGAACGGCAGGCCGTGGCCGAGCGAGCCGGTGGAAAATTCCACGCCCGGCACTTTGTGGCTGATGTGCGACATCAGCCGCGAGCCGTCGTGCCCGTAAGTCTGAAGCTCCGCGAGCGGAAAAAAGCCGCGCAACGCCAGCGTGGCATAGACGCCGGTGCAACTGTGGCCTTTGCTCAAAATAAAACGGTCGCGCTCCGGCCAGTCCGGCTGCTCCGGCTTTACGCGCAAAATGTCGCCATAAAGAACCGCCAGCAAATCCGCCATTGAAAGCGCGCCGCCGATGTGCGACGCCTTGGCGGCGGCAACCATCTTGAGGGCCTCGGCGCGGATTTGCCGTGCCAACTGTTGCGTATCAAAGGCTGGATTCATTTGGTTTCTTCGACCAGTTGGCGCAGGCCGTCAGCCAAGCTGATTTGCGGCTGAAAGCCAAAGGCTTGGTTGAACCGGGTGCTGTCGCCTTCCATGTGCATGGATTGGCCGATTCGATACGGCAGCGCACCGAACGCCGGTTCCACGCGGCAACCGGTGTATTCCTTAACCAGTTGCACGACCTGTTTCAAGGACAACGAGGCGTTGGAACCCAAATTGAAAACCCCGCTCACTTCCGGGTGCCGCAAGACCGCCGGCAAGGCGGCCGCCAGATCGTGGACGTGCAAG
Source organism: Limisphaerales bacterium (assembly GCA_003151855.1). Lineage (GTDB taxonomy): Bacteria > Verrucomicrobiota > Verrucomicrobiia > Limisphaerales > UBA11358 > UBA11358. The sequence goes on from PLYV01000178.1 coordinate 8,533, forward strand.
TAATCATAACGCTGCTCGCAGCCGGACAGTTGGGGCGACTGGCCGAGTTTCATCTGCCGGATCAAGTTGGGAATGAACCATGCTTCACCTTCGCCGGGACCATAAACGGAGAACAGGCGCAACCAGACGTAAGGCATGGTTTTTTGCCGCGCGAAGCCTTCCAGCAAAGCCAGTGCCGCCAGCTTGGTCACGCCGTAAGCCGTGTCCGGCCGGCAGGGATGGGTCTCGTCCACGCGGCCGTTGATGAAACCATATTCCGCCTGCGAACCCAAGGCGATGAACTGCGCCAGGCCGACATTGCCGGCGATGTGCAGCAGATCGGCAAACAAGGTCAGGTTGGCAGCTTGAATTTTCCAGTCCGCCCGCTCGGCGGCGGTGACACCCGCCCATGCGGCATGAATGATGACACTGGGTTTCTCCGCAATGATTCGCCGCGTCCAGTCGGGAGCATCTTGATTCATCCAAATGACCCGCCCGGAAAAATCTTCGCACCGCGCAAGGCTGGATTTTTCCCGCCGGAACGCCAGCACTTCGTGTCCATCGGCCACCAGCGCGCGAACCAAATGGCTGCCGATGAAGCCGGTGCCGCCGGTGACAAAAATTTTCATTTGGCGCGGACGAATTTCGTGATGCTCTCAATCATGTAATCCAGCATGGCCGGCGTGAGGCCGGGATGGGTGCCGATGAACACGGCTTCGTTCATGATGCGATCCGCCCCGGCGACGCGGCGGCGGCGTGTCATTTCACAGGGATAAATGGGTGTCATTGGGCGCGGCGAATTTTACCATGCAGGGCATTTTAAAAAATTACCAGTGAAAAATTCACCGTGTAGAACATGAGGTTCATGGAACATATTCACCGCGTTGCCGGTTTTGATGAAAAAGGTTTTCCGCTTCATGCCCTTCATGGTGGATTCGGATTTAATTCTCATTTGACCTCCGGCTGAGGCGGCGGTCGAGCGCCTGTTCAAAGCTGATGAGTTCGCGCAGCAGGGAATTGTATCGCGAATAGGCATCGCCGCCTTCGCGGCGCAACAGGCGGTAGAGCTGCAATTCGGGTTCCGCCGCGGACGGCGTGGAGCGGTCCAGCAAACCGGCCTGGGCCAGCCGCGCACGCGCAATGCTGACCAGCCACGCGGGTGCCGTCGGTTTGCCGGATTGCAAATCGGCCAGCCCCTGCCGCACGAGCGGTTCCCCCGGCAGGCCGGAAATCAGGTCACTTGTTTTCATCGCAAAATTTCTGGACGGCGGCGCGAAAAGACGCCGGGTCAATGGCGGGATACCGGATCAATTGCGGCTCGATCTGCCGGAACATTTCCCCCAGCCGGTCCACGCGCACCAGGCCGCTTTTGAGCATCGCCTGGACGTCGCGCGCGTCACGGTCATGGCCGCGCTGCAATTTGGCCAGCGTCTGGCCATAGGGATCGTAATGGAAAAATTTGACGCCGCCGTGTTGCGCGATGAACAGGCTGCGCTCGCGCCAGCCGGGCAGCGCGGGGATAAACTGGTCCGGGCTGGCCAGCTCGACGTTGATGTCCAGCTCGTTTTTTATGGCGGCGAGGGCCTCGAACAAACCGGCGGGTTCCGGATCCGGTTTGATATCCACGTCAATGGTCATCGCGCGCCAGTCGTAAAGCACGGCGGTCGCGCCCCCGGTCAGGTAAATGCAGCCTGCGCCCTGAACGCGCGCGCCCACGGCGGCCATGAAGTTCTGAATCTTGATCTTGTCGGTTTCAGCACGCATGACTCATTTTGACCGGACGAACCGGGTGATGCTCTCAATCATGTAATCCAGCATGGCCGGGGTGAGGCCGGGACCACAAGCGGAAACCGGAAATGAAGCCGACAGCGCGCTGCGTCGTCCGCCGGCCTTCATGTGCTTCATGGTGGTTTGACCGGCCGCCGCGAAAAACCGATCAACCATGAAGGGCATGAGGGGCATGAAGTTGAAACCTGAAAACGGAAATGAAAAATTAAAACTTTCCGGCTTTTGATTTGCCGCCTTGCACGGCTTCATGTGCGCCATGGACTTCATGGTGGATTGACCGGGGCGAAAGTGGAAACCTGAAACTTGAGACCTGAAACCTGAAAGCGGAAACACCCCCGCCCCACCCAAAGCAAAAAGCTGAAAGCGGAGACCTGAAAGCGGAAATGAAAAATTAAAACTTTCCGGCTTTTGATGTGTCGCCTTGCACGGCTTCATGTGCGCCATGGACTTCATGGTGGTTTGACCGGCCGCCGCGAAAAACCGATCAACCATGAAGAGCATGAGGGACATGAAGTTTCTGGTTTTGAATTTCAAGTTTTGAGTTGAGCCGCCTTTATGTGCTTCATGCCCTTCATGGTGGATGACTCAAGCTCGGTGCCGGGGCCGCGTCGCCTTCCTTGGTCGCCGGCTCGCCTGCAGATTCAGAACCAGCGTTTCCGCTTCTTCCAGCCATTCCAGTTTCTCGCGGAAGGTGCTTTTCAGACCCAGCAAAAGCGTGCTCATTTCCGCCCCCTCGAAGGTGCAGGATTCCCAGCCCGGATGGGCATAGAGTTGTTTTTTGGTCATGATTTTTTCCGCCGGCCTTTCAATTTGCGCAATTTTTCAATATCAGCCAGATCTTGAAGGCGTCCAGCAGATTTTTTCAGAGCCACCAGGGCTTCATAGCCCACCACGGCGGCGAGTTCGTTGCCCGCCACCGGGAGATGCAACGCCCGGGCCAGTTCCCGGTTGAAATCAAACGGCTCATAGACGAACACATCAACCGGCGTGCGCTGGTGAAGATCGCTCCATAATTGCAGCACCACCATGTTTTTTTCCCGGCGCCAAGTTTCACGCAATGCCGGGTCGGCAAACTGCTCCGGCGTCACCGGAATCCGCAACTGATACCCGACTCCCAGCAATGCCCGCAGGCCGCGAATGATATTTTCCCGCTCTAGACCGATGACCAGATCCACATCCTTGGTGAACCGCTCATAACCATGCGCGTTGACGGCCAGCCCGCCGACGATGAGGTATTGCACTTTCGCGGCGTTCAGCGCCTTGACGATGGCTTCGATGCTGCGGACTTCCATGCGGGCTTCAAATTAACACGCGGGGAAGCGGAGGAGCAATCGGTTTCAAGAATTTTACCATGAAGGGCATGACCGGGGCGAAAGTGGAAAGCGAAAATTGGAAACCTGAAACTTGAGACCTGAGACCGGAAACCGGAAACACCCCCGCCCCACCCAAAGCAAAAAGCGGAAAGCAAACTGGGATACCATGAAGGGCATGAGGGGCATGAAGTTGAAACCTGAAAGCGGAAATGAAAAATTAAAACTTTCCGGCTTTTGATGTGTCGCCTTGCACGGCTTCATGTGCGCCATGGACTTCATGGTGGTTTGACCGGCCGCCGCGAAAAACCGATCAACCATGAAGAGCATGAGGGGCATGAAGTTTCTGGTTTTGGATTTCAAGTTTTGAGTCGAGCCGCCTTCATGGGCTTCCTGCCCTTCAGGGTAAAGCTTGAATGACTCATTTTGACCGGACGAATTTCGTGATGGTTTCCGCCATGTAATCCAGCATCGCCGGCGTGAGGCCCGGATAGGTGCCGATGAACACGGCCTCGTTCATGATACGGTCGGCCCCGGCCAGATCGCCGACCACGCGGAACGCATTCGGCTGCTGTTTTTTCAGCGTCACAAACGCCGGCTGGCGGACGAGGTTGCCGCCAAAGAGCATCCGGTTGCCGATCTTCGCGGCGTCGAGGTGCTGGGCAAATTCGCGGCGCGTGAACGGCGCGGATGGTTTCACCAGCATCATGAAGCCGAACCAGGAACATTCCGTCCGGTGGCCGCTGGGGTCCCAATTAAACCATGATGCCATTTCCGATTTCCGATTTCCGATTTCCGATTTCCCGGCCCAGCCGGTGGCGTGCGTCGGGAGCTGGAACTCGATGAATTCTTCCAAATCGGCCAGCGCGGTGCGGAGGAAATTCCAGTTGTCCATCCGCGCCTGGATGAACGCGGGCAGCTTCTTTAATTGCTGCCGGCCGATCGCGGCCTGCGGGTCGAGCGGCTTCAGATTGTAGCCGAGGTGCGAATAAATGTATTTGTGGTCGTAGCCTTCCGGCAGTTCGCCGAGCTGCCAGCCGAAGCGTTTGTGGCAGGTGTCGTCCTTGCCGCTGGGGCACCAGCAGTCGCGGCCCCAGTCGCGGAAACTTTCGGCGAGCACCTTCAGCTTCATGTCGCGCACGATGTTCACCGCGCCGCCTTCGCCCATCGTGAGGTGGTGCGGCGGATAAAAACTTTGCGTGGAGAGATCGCCAAACGTGCCGGTGAACTGGCCGTCGTAGCGGCAGCCCAGCGCGTCGCAGTTATCCTCGATGAGCCAGAGGTTGTGCCGCTGGCAAAATTCCGCCGTCGCCGTGAGGTCGAACGGATTGCCCAGCGTGTGCGCCATCATCACGGCCTTGGTCTTGCCGGGAACGAACGCGGCTTCAAGCTGGTCGGCGCGGCCATTCAAGGTGGACGGGTCGTTGTCAATGAACACGGGCACGCAGCCGTTCTGCAAAATCGGCGCGACGGTCGTCGGAAAACCGGCGGCGCTGGTGATGACCTCGTCGCCGGGACGCAACTGGCGGTCACCGAGCTTGGGGCTGGTCAGCGCGGCGATGGCGACGAGGTTCGCGGAGGAACCGGAGTTGACGAGCAGGGATTTTTTGACGCCGAGCAACGCGGCCAGTTCGTTCTCGAACGCATCGCCTTCCGGGCCGAGCGTGAGCCAAAAATCGAGCGTGGCGGAGACGGCGGCCTCGACCTCGTCCTCGGTGAACACGCGGCCGGCGTAAGGCACGGTGGTCTGGCCGGGAACAAACGCGGGGCGTTTCGCGTCATCGCCGGGGCGGTTGGCGGCGTGCGTGGCGGCGGAATACTCGCGTGTCAGGCGGAGGATCTCGGCTTTGAGTTCAGCGGGTGTCATGTGGGAAAAATTCAAACTTGAGACCGGAAACTTGAGACCGTAAATGAAAACAGCCGCCGCGCCGAGCGGTTCGTCAACTTTATGGGTTTCATTTGCTTCATGCTTATTCAGGTTTCAGGTTTCAGGTTTCAAATTTCAGCTTTGAGGTTTCATTTTTGCGCCCACGCGATTTTAGCGGCGCGGGCGGCGGCTTCGTAATCGGCGATTTGCTGGATCGTCAGGCTTTCGGCGACGGCGGCGTTTTCATTCACGCCGCGATACCAGTTCACGGTGTTGGCGATGGCGGTCTCAAATCTCCACGTCGGCTGCCAGTGCAAAACGCGTTTGGCCTTGGCGGTCGAGAGCATGAGCAGTTTCGCCTCGTGATGCGCGTGCGGATCGCTGTTGTCTTCCCAGCGGCCGGGCCAGCTTTTCAAAACCTCGCTCACCAGCTCGCCGACGTTGCGGTTGGCCTCCTGGTCCGGGCCGAAGTTAAACGCCGTCGCCAACGTGGCGTTCGCATTATTTTGCGTCAGGCTGGCGGCCAGCCAGAGATAGCCGCTCAAGGGCTCGAGGACGTGCTGCCACGGGCGCGTGGCGTGCGGGTTGCGCACGGGAATCGCCGCGCCGCGCTGTAGCGCGCGGATGCAGTCGGGCACGATGCGGTCAAGCGCCCAGTCGCCGCCGCCGATGACGTTGCCGGCGCGCGCGCTGGCGATGCGGACGGGCGATTGGCCGAAGAACGACCGGCGATACGCGCTGACAACAATTTCCGCCGCCCCCTTGCTGGAGCTGTAGGGGTCGTGCCCGCCGAGGTGATCGTCCTCGGCGTAGGCATAATCCATTTCGCGGTTCTCATAGCACTTGTCCGTGGTGACGATGACGGCGGCGCAATTTTTTTTCAGCGAGCGCAACGCCTCCAGCACGTGCGCGGTGCCCATGATGTTCACGGCGTAGGTTTCCAGCGGATGTTCGTAGGAATAGCGGACGAGCGCCTGGGCCGCGAGGTGGAAGACAAAATCCGGCTGGACGCGGAGAAGTGATTTTTTCACGACCTCCGCGTCGCGCACGTCGCCAATCTCGTGTTCGATTTTCTGCGCGAGACCGAGCTGTTCAAAGACCGAGGGTGTTGTCGCCGGCGGCTGCGCGAAGCCGTGGACGCGCGCGCCGAGCGACAATAGCCAGCGCGCGAGCCACGCGCCCTTGAAGCCGGTGTGGCCGGAGAGCCAGACCGTTTTGCCTTGGTAAAAATTCGCGAACATAAAGTTTTCAACCATGAAGAGCCTGACGAACCTGAAGAATTTCCTGAACCTCTTTTCGGTTCCTGCGCTTCATGTCCTTCATGGTGAGATTAAATTTATTTGAGCCACGGCGCGGTGCCGGACTCGACCAGCTGGGTGAGGTAATCGCGGTCGCGCTGGGTGTCCATGCAGGCCCAGAAACCGAGGTGCTTGTGGATGTTCATCTGCCCGTCGCGTGCCAGCTTCACCAGTGGTTCGCGCTCCAGCACGCAGTCCTCGGCCTCGGACAACCGGGCCAAAAACTGGCGGTGAAAGAAGAAAAAGCCGCCGTTGATCCAGTGGCCTTCGAGGTCGGGCTTCTCGGCGAACTCGACGACCCGGCTGCCCTTGACCCGGATCTCGCCAAACCGCGACGGCGGGCTGACGCCGAGGACGGTGCCGGTTTTCTTTCCGGCGAGGTGTGCGGCGAATTCCGCCTTCAGGTTGGCGTCCGTCAGGCCGTCGCCGTAGGTCACGGCAAAATGTTCCGCGTTGCCGAGATACTTGCGCGTCGCTTGCGCGATGCGGCTGCCGGTCATGTTTTTTTCTCCGGTGTAGGCCAGCGTGACCTCCCAGTCGAGGACGTGCCGGTGCTCGTGGACGGTCACCGCGTTGGTTTTGAGGTTGATGGTGGAGTCGGCGTTGCGCAGGTGGAAATTGCTGAAATAATCCTTCACCACGTCGGCCTTGAAACCGAGGCACAGCACGAAGCGGCGGAACCCGTGCCGCGCGTAGTTCTGCATGACGTGCCAGAGCACCGGATGCTCGCCAATGGGCACCATCGGCTTGGGACGGAACTCCGTCTCCTCCTTGATGCGCGTGCCCAGGCCGCCGCACAGGATGAATACGGGAACGGACGCAGTGTTCATGTGCCCATGCTGGCCAAACCCGCCGGCTAATGAAAGTGGAAACTTGGCCAAGACACCTCAAAAACGGAAAGCGGAAAACAAAACCTGAAACCTGAAGCTTGAAATCTGAATGGCGCAGCGGAAAACGGAAAGGGCGCAGTCAGGTCTCAGGTCTCAAGTTTCAAGTTTCAGGTCTCCGGTTTCAGGTTTTTCTTTTGCGCCTTATTGCGGCCACAGTTTTTCAACCGGCATTCTGTTCAAATCGGATGATTCTCACCCTGACCAAGCACTGTAGAATCTTCGACCAACTGGAAAATGCGCGCGGCGGCTTCCGCCGGAATGGTGATGCGCCCGGAATTGGCCCGGATTGCCTCTTGTAAACGGGAATCCCATTGCCGGGTCAGGGGGGTTTCCATATATCCCGGCGACACGCTAAAAATCTTTACTCCGCGCGCCGCATATTCGGCGGCCAGCACCAGGGTGAAACCTTGCAGGGCATGTTTGGCCGTGAGGTAGGCGGCAAACCCTTTGGGCGGGGCTCCCTCGATTGCCGAGGTTAGGACATTCACAATGGAACCGTGCCCCTTCTTGATCATGAGGCGGATCAGCGGCTGGGAACAGCTCCAGGCTCCTTTGACGGCCACCAGAAAATTCTTTTCAAAATCCAGCCAGCCCAGCTGGTGCATCGGGGTCGGGGAAAACGCCGCGCAGGCATTGTTCACCAGCGTCAGACTATCCGCCGCTTGAATCTCCGACCGGCTCCAAAGCGAGTTTTCAGCCGAACACACATCATGGCGTATAGCTAGACCGGATATGTTTTCAGCCGCCATGATTCCCCGCAACTCCTGCGCGGCGGCTTCATCCGATGAATACAAGGCGAAGACATAATAACCCGCCCGGCCAAATCGGAGCGTGATTTCGCGGCCCAGTCCTTTGGTGCCACCAGTGATGATGATGGTGCGTTTCATTGTTCCTCTTTGACCATGACCTGGATTCGCCCGCGCGCCGCCAGATAATTGCGGGTGGTATTGGTGAGGGTGGCATCCAGAACGATGATTTGATGGACATCCATTTTTTGCGTGACGGCAGTCACCAGTTCAATCGAATCGCCCAAATAGGAAGGATTGGCAAAACGCAGGTCAACCGAAAGCAGCAGGCTGAACCGGCCGGGAAAATGCATCCCCACAAAGTGAGAAACAAAGCCGTTCAACAGCGACCCGTGCATCACTTTCCCCGCAAACCCCCGTGCCCTGGCAAATTCCTCGTCCACATGCACCGGGCTAAAATCCTGAAATGCCGCCAGAAAATGGGCATACACTTCCGGCGTAATCACATAATCGTGCGCCGCTTTCATGCCCACGTTGATTTCGTGGTAATGAAAAGTGCACAAAGCTGATGGGGGCTTGCTCATTTCAAATCATCGCAGTGTTGCGAAAATTTCCTTCATATCGGCAAATGTATTGGCAAACAAAAACAGGCTTGCGGCACAGTAACCAAATGTCAAGGTCACCGCCACGGCGCGAATCCATTTATTCTCGTTGTAGGCCTTAAAGCCATCGCGGCCCAGTTTCTTCTTCAGGAAGATGGTGTAATAGTGGTTGGCCACCACGCCGAGCGCATGTGCCGCGCCAAAGGCGGCAAAATGCCACCCCACCCCGTGCCAGATGCCGACGAGCAGAAAGACGATGGTGATGGTCAGCGCAATCGCGTGGTCGGCCAGTTGGATGCCCATTTTGCCGACGAAAAATTTCGAGAGCGGCGAGAACACCACGTCGCGCATCCAGACCGACAGCGTGATGTGCCAGCGATTCCAGAAATCCTTCACGTTGCGCGCGGCAAAGGGATTGTCGAAATTTTCCGGCACCGGAATGCCGATGAGCGTCGCCGCGCCGATGGCCATATCGCAGAAGCCGGAAAAATTCAGGTAGAGATACAGGTAGAAAAAGAGCATCGCCACCGGCAGATCCAGCCAGTGATGCGGATGGTCGTCCAGCAGCAGGCCGGAATAAGTCAACTGGTTGCAGAGGTTGCCGAGGAACTGGTATTTAACCGCGCCGACCAGAATGCGCAAAGCCGCACGGCCAACCGGAACGTCATAACGCTCCGTGAAGCCGCGCCGGAAATTGGCGTAGGTGTTGATGGGGCCGACTGGCATGGTGGGCAGGAAAAAGGCGAAATTGAGGTATTCGAGGAAGTTTGGTTTTTTCACCACGCCATTGCGGACTTCCAACACCAGCCGGCTGCACCGGAAGGCCAGATAGGATATGCCGATCATATTCGGCACACCGTGCCAGGTTTTACCGAACGCCTGACCCAGCGCTAAAAACACCCCGGCTGGCACATAACGGAGAGCAATCAATGCCGCGATGGGTGCAAAGAACGCCACCCACGGCCAGCGGCCACGCTTGTCGGCGAATATGTGCATGGCTAAATACAGGCCGACGATCAACGCCACATAGATGCCGAAACGCAGGACATAATGTTCATTGCCGCCATAAAACAGGAAAAAAAAGACACTTGCCATGTTCAATGCAGCTAGTGCTGTTTCGCGAGTGTGGCCGGCAAGCTGGCGCATCACCGCACGACCCGCAAGGATATAGGACACCAACCCAGCCAATAGATAATACATCTCCATTATTTAAAATCCCTGATAGACCACGCGAGCGTTCAATATATTGGCTGGCGCATTCGCCACCAACCACAAGGCTACCAGCGACAGGACGACAACTATCACATAGACCATGTGTTTAATAGTTGGTTTTAGCTTCATATTGTTCAAGTAAAGCTGGCGTGATCAGTCGGGTGAAAAACTCCATGCCGTTTTGATTGAGGTGCAACGGATCAAAATAAAGCTTCTTAATTTTGTCATCCGTCAAACCCTGAAATAATTGATTTGAAGGAATGCCAACCAAAGCCATGTTGGTTGAGAAGATGCTAGGCCAAAAAGCCCGCTCTTGGATTGCGGTTGACTGAATTGGATCGAAGGCGGGATCCAACGTGGGAATATGAAGCATGACCAGATGGCAATTGTGTGCTTCAGCCAGCATGCCGAACTGCCGGGCAAAATGAAACTGCCAAACCGGTAATGGAACACCGGAAAACTCAAAATTCTTGTTTGGATTGGCCGCTGTGTAAACCGTCGCATGCGTAAAATTGGCTTCCGCTGGCCGGTAAGGGCTGAAGGGTGCATGCTCGGAAAAAAGCCGGCTGGAATTATATCCTAGTCGCGTGGCTACCGCACCAAGGCAGCTTGGCGCATTCACATCATTAAGGTCGCTCTTGTCCGTCGGCTCGATATAGCCCGGCTGGTCGGCCAATAATGCCACCGGAATATTTGTCCTCGCCAAACCCAATAAATTTCGCGGCATTCCGATAAGCGCGGCAAAATAGAAAATCCCCTTGTCAGCCAGCGGCAGGTGGCTTAAAGACGAGGCATCTTCTCCAAAACGGAACAGGCTGACCAATATCGGATTTCGTTGGCTTTTGCTATTGCTGTTCTCGTCGTAAAAGACCAACTGGCGAACCTTGCGATGCTGAAGCAAATCTTGCGCGATAAAAAACAAGCCGTCATAGCCAGCCCACGACCAGGCAATCGTTCGCACAACCGCCGGTCGACCGAGCTTCTGGCTTAACGCCGCCTGCACATAAGGGGTATCAATTCCCCGCAACATACGGGACGACCCCATGAAGACGATGTCAATGTCGTTGGTCTCCTGAAAAACCTGCTGGTAAATCCAAGGATACGGGCCGCTGTTCCATCCCAGTGTCGCGTAGGCCTGTTCGCGCGACGGCAGAAACGTCTTCCCTACCAGCACCGGTGCCAGCAGCAGCACCAGTAACAACACGGCAAATGCCGCCGCCTGTTTCGTTGAGGCAAACGCCGGGCGCATCATGGTTCCTGCTTGCGCTTGAGAATCAGGTCGGCGAACTCGCCCACATTTTTGGTGTTCTCCACCTCACCGACGCGGAAACGCACGCCGAAGGATTTTTCCACCGCGACCATGAGCGAAATGTGCGTGAGCGAATCCCATTCGGGCACGTCCTTCGCGCTGATGTCCGGCGTGAGCACCACCGGCTCCAAAAACACGGTGTCAAAAATGGTCTGCATCTGGGCAATGACTTCAGCTTGGTTCATAAAAAATTTTGGCGCTGTAGCGGCGGTCTGTGACCGTCGCCAACCTGTCCCCGGCGCTCACAGAGCGCCGCTACAAATTTTCATAAGCACGGCGGAAAATCTTTATCTTCGTCGGGCGCGGCCGAAAATTTTCCAGCCGCAGTTCAAATTCGCGTTTTGTTTCGGATTCGGTGGTCAAAGTGAAACCCATCTTGCCGTAAAAATCACGCACCATTTCGTTCTTCGGCGTTGGCAGGTAAGTCCCTAGCAGGGACTGGCAATGACGCGCTTTTGCCAGCCGCACGAGTTCGTTCAACACTTCCTCCTCCACGCCGCGCTTTAACACGCGGCAGCTCATCAGCCAGGTGTCAATGTTCATTGTGTCACCGGATTTTTCGCCAATGACGATGGAGATCAGGCCGTGATCACCAAAGCGGTCTTTGAGCCGCACCGAATAGCCGATGAAGTTTTTATCCTTCATCACCGCGCTGACCTCCGCCTCGCTGCGGCGGTGCGTCGTGAGGTTGAACTGGTTGCTCTTGTTGATGAGCTGCGCGAGGCGCGGCACATCCACCGGCATGAACTCGCTGATGGCGGCTTCCATTTGCAACGATTCGAGATACGATGCCATGTCCGTGACGGACGCTGCCAAACTTTTTCGCTGGGCATCAGAGCGATACTGATTCGTGCGCTCGGCGTCCTCGCTGGTGAGGCTGCGCGGCTCAAACAAACGGCAGTCGGCAAGTTGCGCGACGTAATCCGACGGATCGGGGCCAAGCAGAATCGTCGTCACTTCGGGCGCGAATTGCCGGACGATTTCAATCTCCGCCGGGTTGTCATCCACGAACACAAAGCTGTCGAGGCCGAGATTCAGTTCCGGCGCCATCGCGCGGATGTTTTCCGACTTCGGCTCCCAATTCGCCTTGAACGAAACGAGGTCGTCCAGACGCAAAACCATTTCGGGATGTTTCTGAAACGGCTCCTGCGCCTTGGCCAAATCATTTTTGCTGCACACGGCCAGCAGCACGCCGCGCTGCTTGAGCGAGACGATGTATTTTTGAAATGCCTTGAACGCCTCGCCGCGCGGCGAGGTGTCGCCCAGTTCGATGCCGTCCAAGCCGTCATCGGCAACTACCCCCCCCCACAACGTGTTATCCAAGTCGAGCACCAGCACTTTTTTCGGCGCGTGTTTGAACGACCGGATGAGGTGCGTCACTTCGCGCGCCAGCTCGACCAGGAGCGCAGGCGAGCAGGGCTGCTTGCTTTCGAACCACAAACGCTCGTCGCGCGCGGCGAGGCCGCCGTGACGGTGGGCGAGAAACGACCAGTCGCAGATGTGCAGATAAGCCGGCGCGGCCAGACCAAGTTCGAGGTTGACCCATTTGCGAAACGCCCAGTCGGAGCCGAGCGTGCGCGAGCGGAACGCGCCGAGATCGTGCCGCGCGGGCAGCATGAAATTGGTGGTGATGATTTCCGCGCGTGTCTTTTCGCTCACCTTGCGCGCGAGTTCCAGCACGCCATCCACGACGCGTTGCGCTTCGGCCTGTTGCAATTCCCGCGCGTCGGTCAAATGGCCGGTGTAAGTGCAGCGGCGTTCGGCGGGCAGCATGAACACGACCTGCGGCGCGAACGTGTAAAGCCCGCTGTCGTCGTCCATGATCTCGGAGAGATAATTGTCGTAGTCGCCCTGCCACAGCTCGACCGGATGATTTTCCAATTCGCAGAGATGCTCAATGAGTTCGTGCAGCGGATAGAGGCTGTAGCCGCCGACCAAGGCGAAGCGAAGCGGCTTCGCGGACGAACCTGGCTTGGCCAGATGGCGGGCATGGGCTTTCTTGCGGAGCGATGAGAGCAGAAACAATTCCTCAAAATCACGCGCCGACTTGGTCAGGGTTTTGAGTTGCGCCCAAAACTCCGGGTCGCCCTTTAGCAACAGATTCTTGAGCGGACCAACATCCATATCAACGCCTGGTGACGAGTTTTTCGACCTCGAGCAGGCGGAGGTTGATGCTGTTGAGGATCAGCCCGACACCCAGCGAGAAAAAAGCGAGCATCACCAGCGACGCCGCGAGGATCGCGCTGGGCACGCGGTGGACAAAATGGTTCGGGTCGGTGATGAAATCATAGACCGGCAGCAGGCCAATGAGCAACCCCGGCACCGCCAGCGCGATGCTGATGCTCCCGAAAAAGGTCAGCGGCTTGTAGGATTTTAATATCAAAAACAGCCGCAGCAGCACGAGGAAGCCGTCGCTGAAGGTGTTGAGCTTGGAGAAGCTGCCCTCGGGCCGGGCGCGATAGGGCGCGGGCAGCTCCTGGATGACCTGGCCGCGATATAATGCCTGCAGCGTCAGCTCCGTCTCCACGTCAAAGCCGCGCGACGTGATGGGAATCTGCCGCGCGGCATCGCGGGTGAACGCGCGGTAACCGGAAAAAATGTCGTTCACCGAGGACTTGAACATCCAGTTGATGATGCCGCAGACCATCTGGTTGCCGGCGACATGCATCGGGCGGAACGAGCCTTGGCCGTGGCTGGTGAGCCGCGTCGCCACGGTCATGTCGGCGTCGCCGCGCAGGATCGGTTCCAGCAATTTGTGGACGTGGCCGGCCTCGTAGGTGTCGTCGCCGTCCACCATCACGAGGATGTCCTCCTGGATCTGGTCGAACATGGCGGCGACGACGTAGCCCTTGCCCTGGCGCTTTTCGCGCCGGACAACCGCGCCGGCCTTCGCGGCGATTTCGCCGGTGCCGTCGGTGCAATTATTGTCATAGACATAAATGCGCGCGTCCGGCAGCTCGCGCCGGAAATCGGCAATGACCTTGCCGATGGTCAACGCCTCCTGGTAGCAGGGGATGATCACGGCCATGGCCGGGCGGGAAGTGGCAGTTTCAGGCATAGGTAATCATTGGGGGGTGGATAGTGCGGTGTTCGGCGGCAGTGGTTGAAATTTTACCAGCACCCAGCCGTAGGGTGGCTGGGCCGCGCGCAAACGCAACTGGAAAGCCTGCACGACTTCAGCCCGGTTGGCCGTCAGCCAGTCCGTCAGGGACTGGTTATGGTGTTCGGACAGCGTCCGTTCGCAGACCAAGGCATATTTGAGGTCGCGGGCCCGCGTTTGGGCGGGGGAGTCGGCAAAGCACAGATGCAGGATCCGGCGCGCGCCGAACGGATGGCACAGGGCGGTTTCCGGTTCATCGAACGCCAGATAACCCAGGGGGTTGGCGTCGGGCGGCAGAGCCGCCAGCACCGGGGCAAAACCGTCCACCCGCGAATCATAAACCGAATAAACGGCCCAGGCCCGGACCAGCAGCCGGTGGGGAGAATGTTCCGCCCCCAGCGAACGCAACAGGGTATTGGCTGGCCAGAGGGGGCGGGGCGGCGACAGGATCAGCAACCCGCCGGCGACCGCAAATACCGCGAACGCCGCCATCCGCCAGCGACGGAACCGGAAGATTTGACCCGCTGCCGGCCCCGCGAAGAACGGCACGGCCAGTAGTAGGTAAAACGGCAATAAATACCGGGCCGGCCCGGCAATGCCCACCCGCAGCACAAACACGCCCAGGCCGGCCCAGGCCCCCAGCGGGACCAGGGTCTCCAGTGCAAACAGCCTAGCCGGCCAGATTTCGCCGGCGCGAATTTTCCGGGCCAGCAATGCCAGCAACAGCAGCGAGAGGCCGCAGCCGAGGCCGGCGGATTCCTCGACCTGCAATTCCGGCACCTGAAATTTCGTCATGCTGCCCTCGAAATTCCCCGCCATCGCCTGCTTGAATTTCCCGGGCAGCACCCGCTGAACCAGCACCTCCCAAGATTGGGCGAAGGGGAAAACCGGCGGGGCGAGATTGCCCAGCACGAGGTTGACCGAGGTGACCGGCAGGCGAATCAGTTCATGGCCGCCGCCGATGGGCGTGGCTTCGATGTTCGCCCCCGTCCAATCGCCGCAGTATTTTGCATCCAAAATGGAGGTGGGTATCATGGAGGCCGAGGCGGCCAGCAAAATCACGGCCATCGAGGCGGCGGGCCGCCGTGCCAGCAGCTTCAACGCGGGTAGCGCCGCCAGCGCCCACGGCAGGAGGAGGACGATATTGAACGCCTTTACTGCCGTCATTAGTGCGGCCGCCAGCCCGGCGGTCCAAAGACATGAAAGATTTTTCTCGCGGCTGGCGCGCAGGGCATATTCAATCGCGGCGAACGCCATGAGCGCACCAAACATGTCGTTCACCACGCTGCCCGCCTCCAGCACATAGCCGTAGCCGGTGGGGAAGAGCCACATCCAGTGCCACGCCGCGCGCGGCCGCACGCCCAGCCGCGTCAGCACGCCGAACACCCGGCCCGGCAGCAGCAGGAACGCAATCACGTTCAGCAGAAACACGAACCGGTCCGTCTTCAAAAATAAAAATTGCGGCGCGGTCAGCCATTCAAAACCGGCGGTGCGGGTGTTGAGCCGGGGAAAGTCAGTGTGCACCCAGTGCCATTGTTCCGCCGCCAGCCAGTGCAGCACGCGTGGTGTGCGGTAGGCGAGCGTGTCATAATTGTTCGCCGGGTGCAGCGCGCCGCCCAGGAAGGCCAGGGTCGCCAGCGCCAGAAAGGCCAGCGGAAAGGCGTGCCGGAAACGGCGTCGCAGCTTCGGCCAGCGCAGTTCCGGACCAAGCGGCTGTTTGTTTTTTTGGTGCCAGACCAGCGCGCCGGCCAAGCCCAGCGCCAGGGCGACCGCGTAGCCGCCCGCGTTCAACTGGTGCAGCCACGACAGCGCCCACCCCGCGCAGTTCAGATAGGCGCAGATCCAGATCCAGATGGTGATAAACGACGGCACTTTGGAGCCACCCTTTCTACGCGCTGGCGTGGTCAAAGGCAATCAAATTGCCGGTTGCCCGCCCGTTTTTTCCGGCCTGTAACCTGGCCATCCTTCTTCTGTTGGTGTCTTTGCGGCTCCGCGTGCGAAATCTTCGCCTTCCGCTTTCCATCCTTTGCTGTGTTTTTTTACGGCTAGGGTTTCTCTGTCTGTTTCCAGTCTCAGGTCTCCAGTTTCAGGTTTGATCTCGCCTTCCGCTTTCCGCTTTTCAATTTTCGCTTTGCTTTGCGCCTTGGCGCCTTTGTGTGAGAGCTGTTTTCTCCCGGTTGCCACGCATGGTTTTTGTTTGCGCCTTTTGCGTTTTTTTGCGGCCATCCTCAATCGTCTATCTTCCATCCTCGCGTCTGCTTCGGCACCTCTTTGCGGCCCATGGTTTCCGCTTTCCGCTTTTCAATTTTCGCTTTGAATTTGTCCTTCCGTCGGTTCGTCAAAACGCGTCAACTATTTTTTAATTATTTGCTTCGCGAGTAGGCGCTAGTAGGCGTCAGTTCACGCCATTTGGCGCAAGTTGCCAGCCCGCCCGCCGCGCGTCTCCTCGGCCGCCCAAAACCTGTGCTATAACTTGCCCCGTCCGCCCCGTGTGTCACCGGCTGAGACCAGCCGGCGCGGCGCGGAATAACCTGCCTTCTCCGCTCTGGGGAGAAGGTGGTCACCGACCGGATGAGGTGTTTCGGATGTGAAAAATACCAAGCATCCAGCATCCAGTAACCAGCAACTAGGAACAAAATTATGACTGATCAGGAAACCATCGCCCGCTTCATCTTCCTGCGTTCGCAGGGCTGGAGCTTCAACCGCATCGCCGTCGAGCTGAATGTCTCCAAGCCCACCCTCATCAAGTGGAGCCGCCAGCATCAGTTCGAGATCGCCAACCTCCGCGCCACCGAGACCGAGGCCCTCGCCGAGACCGTGTTCGGTGCCCGCCATGAACGCTGGCGCACGCTCGCCGCCCAGCTCAAAAAACTGGAGGAGGAAATTGCCACGCGCGACCTCGAGGAAATTCCCGCCTCCCGCCTGCACGCCATCGCGGCGCAGTTGCGCGCCGAGATCAGCCGCGAGATGGGCTCCGTGCATTTCTCGGAAGGCACCAAGACCATCCCCACGGAGGAATTTGTCTATGACCGCGAAGAATGGTCGGTGTGATTTGGACCGGTTCTCCGGCCGTTGCCGGCTGGAGCGCGGGCGGAGCGCGGGCTTTAGCCCGCTTCAACATTCGGATTGAAGACCGCGCGCGAAATTTCTGGTGCGCTGGCGTTTGCCTGCGGCAGTTGCGTGCGCGCCGCGCGCCGCCGGCCTTCAAATCTGAATCCGCATCGCTACCGGATTTATGGAAATGCTCAATAATGCCGGTAACCGGTTAAATTCGGTAAAAATCGGTAAACTAACCGGCGGACGGGCGGTCGTCGTCCGCCCGCAGTGGTTATCTGACGTTGCCCCTCTCCGGCCCGCGCAGTGAGAGAGCGAGTCGGGGTGGGTCGGCATAATCGGATTTCCGCTTTCCGCTTTTCAATTTCCGCTTTGATTTTAGATTTGCGCCGGCGGGCAAAATCGTAAATCGTCAATCGGAAATCATCAATTGCATTATGCCTTCATTCGACATTGTTTCGCAGGTCANNACGCCGTCAACCAGGCCAAAAAAGAGCTCGCCAACCGCTTTGATTTCAAGGGCAGTAAATGGGAAATCATCTTGGAGAAGACGGAAATCAAGCTGACCGCCGACAACGAGTTCAAGGTCGCCACGCTGAATGAGATCGTCATCGGCAGGCTCGCCA
>PLYV01000156.1:0-4838 GCA_003151855.1 Limisphaerales bacterium
AACGTGCCGGCCTTGGTGGCGGCGACGAGCGCGAGGGCGATGATGCCCATGGTTTTTTGCGCGTCGTTGGTGCCGTGGCTGAAGCCCATGTAGGCGGAACTCAACAGTTGCAGCCGGCCAAAGTTTTTGGAAACGGTGAGCGGGCGGGCTTTCTGGAGGGAAATATAAAGCAGCGCCATGATGACGAAGGCGATGATAAAGCCCAGGATCGGCGAGATGATCATCGGGATGACGACCTTGTAAAGCACGCCGCTGCCGGCCCACCAGTGTTTGCCGAGTTCGGGCGCGTGGCTCCAGATGACGGCGTGCCAGTCGCCGTGCGCCGCCGCGAGCGCCGCGCCGATCAGCCCGCCGATGAGCGCGTGGCTGGAGCTGGACGGCAGACCAAACAGCCACGTCAGCAGGTTCCAGAAAATGGCCGCGATCAGGGCGCAGATGAGCATCTGCGAGGCGAAACCCGTCGGGATGAGCTTGGAATCCACCAAGCCGGAGGCGATGGTTTTGGCCACAGCGGCACCGACCATCGCGCCGAGCAAATTAGTAATCGTGGCGAGGATGATGGCCTGCCGCGGCGTGAGCACCTTGGTGCCGACGACGGTGGCGATGGCGTTGGCGGTGTCGTGAAACCCGTTGGTGTAGGTGAAAATCAACGCCACCAGGATGACGGTAAAAACCAGGAGCATGGCTCAAGAGTTTTTTAGGACGATTTGGGAGATGACGGTGCCGACATCGCGGCAGCGGTCGATGACCTTTTCTAGCAGGTCGTAAAGGTCTTTCAGCACGATGACTTTCAGGGCGTCGTGCCGGCCGCTGAACAAATCGCGGTAAAGTTCCATGATGGCCTTGTCGGCATCGCCCTCGACCTGCTGCAAACGGTCGTTCCACTTTTTAACCTCTTCGAGATTGATGCCGGCGCGGAGGCATTTGACGAGGTTCACCACGCATTCAGTGGCGTGCTCGACGAGCTTGATCTGCTGGGAAAAATTCACGCCGCGCACGTGCTGGGGCGCGAGCTGGATGCGTTCGCCGAATTTTTCCACCGTCTTGGGAATGCGGTAGAGCGCGAGCGCGAGCGCGTCAATATCCTCGCGTTCGAGCGCGGTGACGAAGGTGGTATAGACGGCGTTGCGAATCTGGCCGGTGATCTCCTTGTCCTTGCGGCGGGCGTTGGCGAAGGCCTCCAGTTCGACGGGCTGGTCGAGCGACTGGCTCAATTTGACGAGCGACTGGACGCTGTTGTGCGCTTCAAGCGCGCTGGCCTCGAGCAGGCCGAAAAACAAATCCTCTTTGCCGAGCAATTTCTGGAGTGAAAACATAAATGACGTCTGATTGTGCCGGAGATTTGAACGAATGACCGCACAGATTTTGCAATTTTTCGGGCTAAACGCAAGCCGGGACATCGGCTTCACTCACGCCAACGCAATGGATGCCAAACCAGCAAAATGAAAAGCCACCATTTCAACCGGTCACCACAAGACGGCCAGATAAACCGCCACCGCCAAACCGATGATGACCAGAAATCCAGCGACTAAATAAGTGAAAGCCACCCCAAACGCCTGCCGGAACTTGCCTTGGTCAAGCGCCCGGATATAACGATGATAGCGAAGGGCGGCAATGAGATTGACCACGATACCCGCCACAATGAGGGCAATGCCGACGGGAAGTGAAAACCCATTGTTCGGCTGGGCAACCGTCACATTATTACTGTGTGCCATCTCGCGCAAAAACAAGCCAAAGCGGGCAACCACAAAACCAAATCCCATAAACGCGATGCCGGTTCTGATCCAGGCAAGGAAGGTGCGTTCGGCAGCCATGTAAATGCGCGGGTCAGTGGGGGAATCGGGAATCTCTTTCATGATGCTGAAGCTTAATTGAAAGCCCGATTCGGCGAAAGCGGGTTTAACACCAAACGATGGATGCCTCGTCGCAGCTACACGCACCGCCGTTTCACCTTTTAACGGCATCGTTGCGGCTTAACGGATGGCTCACCACAGGGATTCTGCAGTTACCCAGATTCAACCCACCAAAGCGACCCACGCGAGCAATCCCGCCAAGGCGGCCAGCGTCACCGGAATTCCCAGCCGCGCAAAATCCCAAAAGGAGATATGGATTCCCATTTCCCGCGCCTGCTGGACCACGATGATGTTGGACACGCTGCCGATGATGATCAAACTGCCGCCGAAGCTGTTGGCCAGTGCCAGAATATACGGCACCGCCGGGCTGGTGAGATGGACCACCTTCAGGAGCAGCATCACGGCGGCGGAATTGCCCACGACATTGGTCAGCGCGGCGGTGGTCAAAACCAGATTGGCCGGGGCATTGAGATTGAATCCGCCTTGCGCCAGCCACTGAATGGCTTGTTCGCCGTAACCGGTGGATTGAAACGCGCCGGCGACGATAAACAGCCCGATGAAAAGAACCAGAATCGGCCATTCCACCAGTGCCAGCAAATCCTCGGTGCGAAATTTGGTGCTGGCCAGATGAATGCCGGCGGCCGCCAGGACGATCACTTCTTTGGGAATGGAAGTGAAAAACAACCCGATGACCACGATGAGAATGAGGATGCCTTTGACCGTATGCGGGCGGTTGAACGGATAGATTTGCTGTCCCGACGCATTGGGGATGCTCACCGCCGCCTGGAGATTATTCCGCGACATCCGCCAGATGATGCCATAGGCGGCGGCCATGGCGAAAACGACCGGCCCGATGCTCCAAAACAGATAGCGGCCAAAATCCAGATGCGCCACTTGTCCAATCATCATGTTCTGCGGATTGCCGATCAGGGTTGCGCCCGCGCCGATGTTGCTGGCAATGGTCAGCGCGATCAAAAAAGGAACCGGATTTATCCTTTTGCGCAACAGGGCGAGGCCGGTGATCGGCGCAAACGCGTAGCACACGATGTCATGATTGAGAAAGGCCGAAAGCCCGCCGGTCACCAGCATCAAAATCAATAGAAAACGCGCGGGATTTGCCATTTGAGCGGCCAGGCGCTCCGCCACCTGGTCATAAAACCCCGACAGGCGAAGCTGTGCGGAGATGACAAAAAAACCAAAGAGCAGGCAGATCGTCGGCCCATTGATGAAAGAAATTGCCCCGGTGGTGGGAATGCCGCCCAAAATAATCATGCCCATCCCTCCCAGCAAAGCGATGCCCACCCGATTGAGTTTGAGTCCGGGAATGTGACCAACGGCGATTCCGACGTAAGTCACGGCGAAAATCACCAGAATGATTTTGTCAGGAGACATTTGTTGTCAGCAGGTTGACATGGCAATGTGGAGGCCAGCCCAGTCGCTTCCCAACTGGCGGGCCCGCCCGCATCCGGGGCTCCAAAACCAGTGGAATGATTGATGAAGCCCAGGCCTGCGTCAATCACCCATCTGTCCGTGTGTCAGCATCCCGGCGTTGAAACGCCGGGCCAAGGGCGCAGAAATTCTATTGCTGGCGCTGATTGTCCGGTCGGTTTTCGCCGGCAAAATGCCGTGACCGGCTAGGGGGCAAATCAATTTAGGAAGCAGGGTTACACCCCATGGCAGCGCCGGTGACGTCGTGGAATGGTTTGCATTATGAAAATTATCCTTCTTCTATGCGCCGTCACTTTGCTGCTCACCTCCGGGTGCATCTTCCGTGGTGACCGGGGCGACCGCGGTGGACGTGGTTATTCAGAGCATGCCCCCCACGGTGATCATTACGGAGAGCACGGTGGCGATCATGGTGATGGCGACTACCACTGAATGACTGGAATCGTATGGGCGCAGAAATTCTATTGCTGGTGCTGATTGTCCTGTCGGTTTTCGCCGGCAAAACGCCATAGCCTGCCTGGCCCTGCTTGTTTAACGCCGGTCTGAAGCAATGGCCACAGTTCAAGTTGGAACATTGATTTACCATCCATTCAACCTGGCTTGCAAATAACCGCCGCGCAGGTTGGCCGTGTTTTCAAATCCGCGTCCCCGCAGCAGGCAGGCGGCGAGATAGCCGCGCTGGCCTTTTTGGCAATACGCCACGATGCGCCGGTCATGCGGCACTTCGCCCAAGCGGTCGCGCAGTTCGCCCAACGGGATGTTGACCGCACCGTTCAACCGGCCCAGTTCAGCCACCTCGTCCGCGTCGCGCACGTCGAGCAGAAATTCGCCATCCGGCTGCCAGGTTTCCGGTGCCACCGTCGAAATGTCACCCCGCGCAATATGGCCGGCCACAAAACCGGCGGTGTTCACGGGATCATTCGCCGAACCAAATGGCGGCGCGTAGGCCAGATCAAGATTTTCCAGGTCGTCCACGGTCATCTTGCCCGCGATGGCGGTGGCGAAAACATCCACGCGCTTGTCAATGCCTTGCTCGCCCAACACTTGCGCGCCGAGCAGCCGCCCGGTGCCTTCCTCAACAACCAGTTTGATCATCACCGGCGTCGCGCCGGGATAATAATGCGCGTGGCTGTGATCGCGCGTCAGGCTGGTGAAAAAGCTGAAGCCCGCCTTGGTCGCCTGTGCGCTGTTGAGACCGGTAAAGCCCACCGTCATGTTCAACACCCGCACGATGGAGGTGCCGAGCGCGCCGGAATAGGTGAGCTTCGCCCCGGCGGTGTTGGCACCGGCGATGCGTCCCTGCCGGTTCGCCGGGCCGGCGAGCGCGATGCGCGCCCGCGCGCCCGTAAGCGCGTGCATTGTTTCCGCCGCGTCGCCCACGGCATAGATGTCGGGGTCGGAAGATTCCATGCGGCCATTGGTTTTCACGCCGCCGGTCGCGCCGATTTCCAGTCCGGCGGATTTGGCGAGTTCAACCTCCGCCTTCACACCGACGCTCAGGAGAATCAAATCCGCCGCGAGCCGGCTGCCGTCGGCAAA
>PLYV01000156.1:4846-12083 GCA_003151855.1 Limisphaerales bacterium
GCCGCGATGATGAAACGCCTCGGCCATTTCCAGCCCGATAAAACCGCCGCCGATGACCACGGCCCGCTTCGGCTTTTGTTCGTCCACGAATTTGGCGATGCGATCCATGTCCGGAATGTCGCGCAGCGTGAAAACGTGCGGCAGTTCCACGCCGGGAATCGGCGGCATGATGGGCTTGGCACCCTGACTCAAAATGAGTTTGTCGTAAGCCACATCGCGTTCCGCGCCGTCCGGGCCTTTGACATGGATGGTTTTCGCGGCACGGTTGAGGGCGAGCACCTCATGATTGACGTGCGCATGAACCCGCGAACGCGCCCAGAATTTCTCCGGCGTCATGATGATGAGCTTGTCGCGGTCGTCAATCTCGCCCGCGATAAAATACGGCAGGCCGCAGTTGGCGAAGGAAATGTAAGGCCCGCGTTCAAAGACATGAATCTCGGCGTTTTCGTCCACGCGCCGCGCCTTGGCCGCAGCGGAGGCTCCGCCCGCCACCCCACCCACGATGATGATCCGTTTGCGTTGGGTTGAAGTTTTCATTTTGAATCGGTCGAACAGCAGGCGGCAGAATTGCCGGTTGAAGTTTTGTTCCACGGCATTTTAGCCAGCAGCAAGGCCAGCCCGCAGAAACCGGTCAATCCGGCGAACAGCAGGCCGCCGCCGATGACGAGCGGGACCAGGGCAAAGCGCGGATTGACCGTGAGCGCCAGCGCCGCGCCCGCCGCCGAAAGAAACCCGACCGTGATCTGCACCTGACGCATGAGCGGCAGCACCCGGCTCTCGCCCCGGTTCACCGGCAAGCCGGCATCCATCCAGGCCTGCGTTCCGCCTTCCACCAGCACGCAACCGGGCACGCCGGCGCGCGTCAATTTCTCGATGGCGCGGCGGGCGCGACCGCCGGACTGGCAGAGCACATAAACCGGCTGGCCGTCGCCAGCCCGTTGGCGGCAAAACTCGGCGGCATCCAGTTCATCCAGCGGAATCAGGTTCGCGCCAGGCACATGGGCGGCGGCATATTCGCCGGGCGTGCGCACATCCAGCAGGTGGCCGGGCTGGCCGGCGGCCAGGCGGCGTTGCAGTTCGCGCGGGTGGATGGAGGTTTCGGCTGGTGTCGTGTTCATAATCGTGGTATAATCATATAACTAATTAGTTATATGTCAAAGGATAAAAAACTCCCGCCGTTGACGGATGCCGAGCTGGGGCATCTGGCCGGCCGGTTCAAGCTGCTCGGCGAACCGATGCGCTTGAAGATTCTGCAATCGGTCTGCCACGAGCCGCGCACGGTGAATGACATCGTGGCCGCCACCGGCTCGACGCAGGCCAACGTGTCCAAGCACCTCGCCCTGCTGGCGGCGGCGGGAATTCTGGAGCGCGAGAAGGCTGGCCAATGTGTGTATTACGGCATGAAGGACAAGCTGATGATGCGGCTCTGTGAAATGGTCCGGAATCAAATGAACGGATAAACCAGACTTTGCCCCCTTATCCTCCTCCGGCGAAAATCCATTCCTCGGACCCGTTGGTCCGGGGAACTTTGCCGGACGGCCGCGCTGCCCACCCGGCCAGCCTCGCCCGGATGACGGCCAACCAGACGCCCGGCTCGCCGGCAACGGCATCCCACCGATTGGCAACGTCACGCTGACAACTGGCATTGCCATCTTTCCAATTGGCATGGCCACGCCGACAACTGGCATCGTCATGATTCCAGTTAGCATCGTCATCTTTCCAATTGGAATCGTCACAATTCCAATTAGCATTGCCACGTTTCCAATTAGCGGCGTCACACTGACGATTGGCAAAATGGCCAAAATTATGGCAAAAACCCAGAAAATCACGATTTTTAACCCATTCCCGACCGGTGCCGGTCAAAAAGAGATGGTTCTGGCCGTCCCAGCGTGACGCGATGGCCATAGTCCAGAGTCCAGACCGGGACCGATCAAACTTAACTACCGCCCAAGCGCGGTGGGCTTGGCCAACCCGCCAGCGTTGTCACTCAATTGTAACATTGCTGACATATTACCGTCACAATGTCGCAACATTATGTCCGTGTTTTCCGACAACAAACCAAAATGAAAACCTACAAAACAAAAAACAAGACGAAACTCGCACTGTTCGCCGGCGCCACCGCGTTGGCGGCGCTCGCCCCCCAAGTTCACGCGCAATCTTCGGATGCGCTGATTGACAAGCTGGTGGACAAGGGCGTCCTGACCGTGGACGAAGCCAAAGACCTCCGCACCGAGGCGGACAAGGATTTTAACACGGCGATGCAGGCCAAGACCGGCATGCCGGATTATGTCACCGGCTATAAGATCAGCGGCGACGTGCGCGGCCGCTACGAAAACTTTAGCTACGATGCGGCCAGCCCCATCTCCCGGGATCGTTTCCGGTATCGCATCCGGGCCGGTATCACGGTCTACATGAAGGATGACGTGGAGGCCGGCTTCCGAATTACCTCGGATGAAGCCAAGGGCAGCTATGGCGGCGGCGACCCCATCTCGGGCAACCAGACCATGACCGACAATGGGAGCAAGAAGCTCGTCTACATTGATCAGGCCTATGGCAAATGGTCCCCGCTGCACACCGCCGGCTGGAACGGCTCCGTCATCCTTGGCAAGATGGAAAACCCGTTCGTTTATTCGGATCTGGTGTTTGATCCGGATTACACCCCCGAAGGCGCGGCGCTCCAGTTGAGCTACGACATCAACGACCGGCAAAAGGTGTCGTTCAACGGCGGCGGTTTCGCGCTCTATGAAATCAGCGGCTCCTACTACGATTCTTATATGTTCGGCGGCCAGGCGCGCCTGGACTCGAAGTGGACTGACAAGCTAACCACATCGGTCGGGGCCGGTTATTTGTGCCTGGCCAATGACGCCAAGCTGACAACCGCCGCCGTGCCTGACAGCAACAGCGGCAATACGCGGGTCGGCGGCGTGCTGGTCCATGACTACACCCCCTTTGTGCTGGACGCCTCGGCCACCTACAATCTGGATTCCATTCCGTTCTACAGCGGCCCTTTTCCCATCAAGGTTGCCGGCGATTACATCAACAATTCCAGCGTCAACAAAAACGGCGACGGTTTTTCCGCCGGCATCACCCTGGGCAAGGCCGGCAAAAAGGGCCTCTGGGAACTATCCTATCGCTTCAAATATCTCAAATCCGACGCCTGGTATGAAGAGCTGGTGGATTCTGACTTCGGGGCCAACACCAGCGGCAGTTACAAATCCGGCACCAACGTCAAAGGCCATGTCGTCAAGGTGGTGTATAATCTGACCGATTCCCTCTCGCTCGCTTCCACGCTCTTTATCACGAGTCTGGTGAGCAAACCCACGGCCATGAAGAGCCACGACGACACCAGCCGCCTGCAGGTGGATGCCAACTGGAAATTCTAAACGTCACCAAAACGTAACGAACAAAAACAAATTAATTCAGTCATAATCATCGTATGAAAAAATTCGCAATCCTCCTCGCGGCGACCACGCTCGCCGCCAGCGCCTTCGCCGGCAACATCACCGTCAAAGGCTCCGACACCCTCGTCATCCTCGCCCAGAAATGGGCCGAGGTTTACATGGGCCAGCACACCGACGTGAAGATTCAGGTCTCCGGCGGCGGCACCGGCACCGGCTTCGCCGCGCTCCAGAGCCAGACCACCGACCTCTGCGACGCCTCGCGCAAAGCCAAAGGGGCGGAAATCGCCGGCTGCCTCAAGGCGTTCGCCGCGCGTCCGACCGAATACAAGGTCGCGCTCGACGGCCTGTCCGTTTATGTGAACCCGGAAAATCCGTTGAAGGAACTCACCGTTGCGCAAGTCGGCGACATCTTCACCGGCAAGATTAAAAATTGGAAGGAAGTCGGCGGCGCGGACGCCCCCATCACGGTTTACAGCCGTGAAAACAGTTCCGGCACCTACGAGTTCTTCAAGGCAAATGTTTTGATGGGCAAGGATTTTGCCGCGAGCGCGCAAACGATGCCCGGCACGGCGGCCATTGTGCAAGCCGTCGTGAAGGACAAAAACGGCATCGGCTACGGCGGCGCGGCTTACGGCGGCAGCAGCAAACTGCTCTCGATCAAAAAAACCGACACTTCGCCCGCCATTGCTCCGAATGAAGAAACCGTCGTGAATGGAACCTACCCCATCTGGCGCCACCTGTTTGTTTATGTGGATCCGGCCAAGGACAAGGGCGAAATCGCCGCCTACCTGACCTGGATCCGCAGCGACGAAGGCCAGAAATATGTGAAAGACATCGGTTACTATCCGCTGCCGAAAAACCTCCGCAGCAACTGATTTGATCACGGTTCCTCCTTTGATCATTCCCTGCGGGCGGCGTTGTTCTCC
Organism: Limisphaerales bacterium; assembly: GCA_003151855.1. Lineage (GTDB taxonomy): Bacteria > Verrucomicrobiota > Verrucomicrobiia > Limisphaerales > UBA11358 > UBA11358. The sequence continues at coordinate 9,174 of PLYV01000156.1, forward strand.
ATTGTGATTACTGCGCCGCCCGCTTAAATTTTCCACCGCTTGACCAACCAGCACCAAAACGAATCGCGCCGCAGCCACGGCTGGATGGGCATTCATCGCGGCCATAAGGCGCGGCCCGGCGAGTGGCTCGCGGAGAAATTCATCTTTCTCGTCTCGCTCTCGGCGATTTTGATGGTGCTGCTGATTTTCCTGTTCGTCGCCCGCGAGGCGCTGCCGGTTTTCCTCGGCCAGACGAACACCGCGCTCGTCCAGAAACCGATTCCGCCGGTCGAGATGGACAAACATTCGCCCGCCGAATTGCAGGCGTATCTCGAACTGACGCCGGACCAGTATGCCAAAATGAACAAGGCCACGCTGCGTTCGCTGATGGACGTGAAGGTCGAGGCGCAGGACGACGTGCCCGAAGATTTCCGCAACGACCCTGACGCCAAAATCAACACGACGGAATGGAAATATCTTGTCGATTCGCACAAGTGGAGCGGCTACGACAAACCGGAATACATCTGGCAGCCCGTCGGCCAGATCAAAAAGTTCAACATCATCCCGCTCTTTGTCGGCACGCTCAAAATCACCTTGATCGGCCTGCTCTTCGCTGTGCCGCTCGCCGTCGGCGCCGCAATTTATGTTTCACAGCTCGCCCGGCCACGCGTCCGCGAAATCGTCAAGCCGGCCATCGAACTGCTTTCCGGCATTCCCTCCGTCGTCGTCGGCGTCTTCGCACTGCTCGTCATGGCCACTGTGCTGCAAAGTATTTTCCATTACCAGACGCGGCTCAACGCCTTCGTCGCCGGCATCGCGCTGGGCTTCGCCGTCATCCCCGTGATTTTCTCCATCGCCGAGGACGCGCTCACCAGCGTGCCGCGCGCCTACACGCAGGGCGCGCTCGCGCTCGGCGCGTCGCGCTGGCAGACCGCGTGGCAGATCGTTCTGCCCGCCGCGCTGCCCGGCGTCTTTGCCGCCGCCGTCCTGGGCTTTGGCCGCGCCATCGGCGAAACCATGATTGTGCTGATGGTCTGCTCGGCCAGTGTGATGTCGTGGAGCATCTTTGATTCGGCGCGCAGCATCACCACCACCATCGCCGCCGAAATGGCCGAGGCCGTGAACGGCGGACCGCATTACCGGATTTTGTTCATGCTCGGCGCGCTGCTCTTCGCCGCGACGTTTGTTTCCAACATGATTGGCGATTTCGTCATCCACCGCTTCAAGCTGAAACTGGAGGGCAAGCGATGAACACCGTCACGCCCGGCCAATACCTGCCGGAATCCTCCAGCGACACAACGCGGATCACCCGCAGCTTCCGCGCGGAAAAATTTGATTTCTGGTCGTTCTTTTTCTCCGGCCTGACCGGACTGGCCACGCTGTTCATCCTCGGCATTCTCGCGACGATTTTGCTGAACATCATCATCAACGGCTGGAGCGCCATCTCGTGGCATTTCGTCTCGACGATTCCGAAGAAGGATTTCTTCGACGCAAATACCACCGGCGTTTTGCCGATGATTGTCGGCACCGCGTTCCGCGTGATCGTGATGACGATTTTCGTGATTCCCGTCGGCGTCATCACCGCGATTTACCTCACGGAATATGCGGCAAACACTTCCATCATCACGCGCATCATCCGCGCCGCCGTGAACAATCTCGCCGGCGTGCCGTCCATCGTGTTCGGCCTGTTCGGCCTTGGCTTCTTCATCAACTTTGTCGGCAAAAACCTGGACAAGCTGCTGCACAACACCGACGCCGTCTGGGGCCAGCCCGCGTTGATCTGGGCGTCGCTCACGCTGGCGGTGATGACGCTGCCGGTGGTCATCGTCGCCACGGAAGAATCGTTGAAAGCCATTCCGCCCGGCCTGCGCGAAGCCAGCCTCGCGCTCGGCGCGACGAAGCTGGAAACCATCTTGAAAATCGTGTTGCCGCAGGCGCTGCCCGGCATTATGACCGGCGGCATTCTCGCCGTCAGCCGCGCCGCCGGCGAAGTCGCGCCGATTTTGTTCACCGGCGTGGCGTATTACATGGCGTCGCTGCCGGGCCATTTGAGCGACCAGTTCATGGATCTGGGCTACCACATTTTCGTGCTGTCCACGCAGTCGCCCAACATCGAGCAGACGCGGCCCATCCTTTACGCAACCGTGTTGACGTTGCTCATGCTCACCTTCGCGCTGAACATCGTCGCCATCCTCATCCGCGCCCGCGTGCGGAAAAAACTCCGCGCCTTGGGCTGACACAAAAAACCTTTTCCCGTTATGGCTGAAATTCTCATTCCCAAACTCGCGCCCCAGGCAACCGCCGTCACCACGGCACCGGCCGGCGCGCCGTTCATCGAGATCGAAGACGTCTCGCTGTTTTACGGCGCGAGCAAGGCGCTGAAAAACATTTCGCTCAAGCTGGAGGAAAAGGTCGTCACCGCGTTCATCGGGCCGAGCGGCTGCGGCAAGTCCACTTTGCTCCGCTGCCTGAACCGCATGAACGACCTGATTGACAACGTCCGCATTGACGGCGCGATCAAGATCGGCGGCCATGACATTTACGCGTCCGACGTGGATGTGATCGAACTCCGCAAGCGCGTCGGCATGGTGTTCCAAAAATCCAATCCGTTCCCGAAATCCGTCTACGAAAACGTCGCTTACGGCCTGCGCCTGCACGGCGTGAAGGCGAAGTCGGATTTGGATGCGCGCATCGAAGAAAGTCTTCAGCAATCCGCCTTGTGGGACGAGGTGAAAGACCGTTTGCACAGCAGCGCGCTCGGTTTGTCCGGCGGCCAGCAGCAGCGCTTGTGCATCGCCCGCGCCATCGCCATCAAGCCAGAGGTGATTTTGATGGATGAGCCGGCCAGCGCGCTCGACCCCATCGCCACCGCGCGCATCGAGGATTTGATTTTGGATTTGAAAAAAGAGTTCACCATCGTCATCGTGACGC
>PLYV01000156.1:12203-12328 GCA_003151855.1 Limisphaerales bacterium
CGTGCAGGCGCTCACGCAACGCGACCACGCCCTTGCCTTGCGCGTGAAGGCCGATGACGACACGATTGACCAATGCGAGGTGGAGATTGATGAACTCGCGATCCAGTTGCTCACCAAGGCGCCGC
>PLYV01000187.1 GCA_003151855.1 Limisphaerales bacterium
CCGCGACGAACGATTCGCCGCGCGCCCGCGGCTCAACCCCGGTGGTCTTGCCATTGCCGCTGATGACGAGATGCGGCTGATAAATCGCGCGATCCAGATTCCGGGTGGAGATGAGAAATTGCATCGGCTGCTCGCTGTTGTAATAACGCCGCGCGCTCGTCAGCGCCACGTCCGAACCGGGCAGAAATTCGCTGCCGCCCAGCAGCCATTGCAACAGCGAAATCCAGAAACGCTGGTAGGCGAGCTCGCTTTCGTCCTGGCCGCTCTCGCGAAATGCCCAATGCCAAAGTCCACTGGCGTTAAGGCTGATCGTGCGGCCCTGGCCGTAGCGTTGATAGGCGATGAGCACCGGGCCGTCCTGCTGCACCGCGTTGGCGAGCACGATGGCCAGCGGTTTTTCGCCGAGCGTGACGCTGGCCTGGTCCAGCGCGGGCAGGCGCTCCAAAAGTTCGTCAAGTGTGCCGGCGGTGCCGAGATCGAAAATCGGATTGTCCTTGCCGGATTCTGTCGGGCGCAATTTAACGCCGGCAACCGTGCCGTCGCCCCACGCCACCGGTTCGAATTTCGCCAGCGATTGGAAACGCCCGCCGTAAGGTTTGCCGCGCGCAAAAACCAGACTGCCGCCGCGCTTCGACACGAAATCCGTCAGCAGCGATTCGGTGTTGTTGTCAAAAAACGCCTCCGCTTCGCGGCCCAGCACAATGACATCAAACGCATTCATCGCGTCGGCGCTGCGCGGAAAGAGATCTTGCTCCGTGCGCGTCTCCGTTCCGGTTGCGGAAACCACCGCGACGTGGCGTGTTGCGCTCAGGCGATAGACGGCGGTGAGTTCCACATTCGTGTTGCGCTTGAGCGATTGCACCAGAAATTTCGTGTCCCAAAACGGCTGGCCTTCGGCGACCAGCACGCGAACCTTGTGGCCGACGGAGCGCAGAAACACCGCACGCTCGTTGTTCGCGGTGTCAGACTCGTCCGGCTCCGCCGGCACGCGGAAAACGTAGCGCTGCTCGCCTGCGGACGGCGCCTTCACGCGCAGTGAAATGCGCGCCACGCCGTTCGTGTCCGGCAAGACTTCTTTCGACGCAACGACTTTTTCATCGGTCAGCAAATCCACTTTGAAACTCCGGTTCGGATAGCCATCCGCGTGCAGCGTTGCCGTCAAATCTACTTCCTCGCCGCTGAACGCGAGCGCCTCGCCGGAGGGCGTTTCAATCCACAAATCGCGGCGCGGCATCGGCCCGCCGACGGTCCACGTCCAGAGCGGGACCGAGCGCGCGAGCGCAAGCTGCGCCGCGTCGAGCGTGTCCGGCGCGGTGGCGCGACCGTCCGATACGAGCAGCACGCCAGCCTGCGCCTTGGTGTCGCCGAGTTCGGAAACGGCGCTCATCAGCGACTTGCCGATTTCGCTGGCGTCGCCGTCCGGCGTGGCGTTCATCAGCTTCGACAATTCCGCCGGACGCGCGGTGCGGTCAAATTCGCGGAAGTCCAAGACAAATTCCTTGTTCAGCTTCGCGAGCGTCGTGGAATCGCCGAGAATTTTTGTAGCGGCGGCAAAACGCGATTTGCCGCTAACATCGCGCGTGGCCATGCTCGCGGATGAATCGAGCAGGACGATAACCTTCGGCTTTTCCGTGCGCGGCCGCGAAACCATTAACTGCGGATTGAGCATCACGATGACCAGCACGCTGAGAATGACCGCGCGCAAAATGAGCGTCAATCCGCCGCGCCGTTCGCGCCACCATCGGAACGCCGCCAGCGCGAGCAGCAGCAACGCAATCGCGGCGACGACGCGCGTGCTCCATGGCGGAAAAAAGCCCCAGTTCATGACGCCGCCTCCGCTGGTTTTGTTTGGGCGCTGCGCCACAGCGCCAACAACAACATTTCCGCCGCAAACAAAATCACGGCGGCAGCGGCGAGCTGCGGCCAGAGGTCATGGGCCTTATCGCCGGTGGCGACTTCTTCTTCGCCCCGCAAAACTGTCACGGCGGATTTTTCGCCGGGCTTGAGATTTTCCACCGCCAGCGGTCGCATGTCGCTTTCGCGCGGATCCACGTTCACCACGGCGCAGGCGACGATGGCGTCCGCCTGTTTCACGGAATAAATTCCAGGATTTTTCGCCGGCGGCAGTGCGAGGCGCGTGGTGCGACCGCTGGACAAAATCTGCACATCAACTTTTTCCCCGTTAGGATCAGTGACCGTCACCGTGCCTTCGCCGGCGGTGGGCGCATCGATCGTCCAGGTCATGCCGGGCGTCACGGTGCTTTCAGAAGAATCCCGACGCAGCGCGCGGAGCAGCTCATGCAACGTCGCCGGAAAAATTGGATTGCCGATGAAATCGCCGCCAGTGGGCGTCAGCGGCAAATTCACCAGCACCATCGCACCGCGGCCCGCCGTGCTGATGGTCAACGCCGCCGAGCCGTCGGGAAAGGAAAGCAGCGCGTCGCCGGCCCGGCTGTCCGGCAAATGGTTTTGAAAATGGCGGTGGAAACGCAGCGTGGAAAAATCGCCGGCATCCAGCTCGCCAAAAAACTTGCCACTGCTCATGGTCACGGAATCGCCATTCTGCGACACGATTGTGTTTTGCAGTTGAAACGGCGGATTCAGCGCGGGAAACATCAACGCTGGCGCGGTCGGACCGTCGAGAAATGAAATCAGCCGTGCGCCTTCATTGACGCGGCGCGTGATGATTTCCACCGCTTCGCCGGAAAGCGTGGCCGGCGCGGCGAGACAAAAGACATCCGCTGTTTCCAAAATTCCGCGGTCCAAGTCGGCACCGCGGCGGCGAACGAGATTGATTCCCGGCGCGGCCTGCGGGGACGGCACGAGCGCACGGCTGATGTAATACGCGGAACTCTGCCAATCCGCTTCGTCGGCGTCGCTGACCAGCACGATCTCCAGCGCCTTGCCGACGTTGACGGCAAGATAGCGCGTGTTGTCCTCGCTCAAATTGTCCGGCTCGAGCGTAACCTTGCCGGCGAACGAGCCGGCGTGCGAAAACGTGACGCTGAACGCGGCGTCGGCCGTGCCAAACGGTGGCAGCGTGACGTGCGTTTCGCGAGTGAACTCGCCGAGTTCCAGCCGGACGGTTTCCTCGCGCGGCTTCGGCGAGCAGTTGAAAACGGTGCAGGAAATTTCCGCCGGCTCGCCGGCGATGGGCGCGGCGGGCACCATGTGCACGGCGGTGATGGCGACATTGTCCACGGCCTCGGTCGTGGCGGGGCGCAAACGGCAGGCGAGGCCGCCGGGCAATTCGCGGACGGCTTCCCAATTGGATTTCTGAAAATCACTGAAAATGTAAATCGTGCCGCTGCCATTGAGCATTTTTGCAGCAAGCGTGAGCGCGGCGGAGGGATTGCCGTTTTCAAAAGTGGGCTGGCTTTTGACCAAAATATCGTGCAGCGCGGGAATATTTTCGGACAACGCCGGCAGGAGCGGATGCGGCGTGGCACCTTCAAGAATCACCGCCGCCTCGCTGCCAGACGGCAACGCGCGCAGCACTTCCGCCGCCTCGGCCTGCGCGCGGGCAAAGAGCGGCACGCCTTGCTGCACGGCGCGCATTGAAAGCGAGGCGTCAAGCAGCAGCACGACGCGGCGCGCGGGCTGGGCATTTGCCGCCGCTCCGGTGGGTTTCAAAAATGGTCGCGCGAACAGCAACGCCAGCGCGGCAACGAGCAAACAGCGGATAGCGAGCAGAATGAATGTGCGAAGGCGATTAACCGCCTGCTGGCCGGCACAGGCTTCGACCAGAAATTTGAACGGCGGAAACGCGATGCGCCGCGGCCGCGCGCGAGTGAGCCAGTGGATGAGCAGCGGCAACCCGACGGCGACCAGTCCGGCCAGCATCAACGGGTTGGTGACGGCCCAGTTCATCGTCCATTTTCCCGCGCGAGAAAGCAGTTCCGCAGGAAGCCATACGGGTCATCAGAAGTTTTAGCCAGATACCAGTCGCAGCCGCGCGCCTGGCAGTTGGCCTTGATCTCGGAAAGAAACGCGTCGAAGCGGCGGCGGTATAACTCGCGAACGGCATCCGGCTCGGCGTTGAAATGCCCGCCACCTTCGGTCTCCACAAATCGCGCGGCGGCGACGGCGGGCAAATCCATTTCCTCCGGGTGGACGATGTGAAACAACATCACGTCAAAACGCGAACTGCGGAACAAATCCACCGATTTCCAGAAGCGCGCGTCCGCATCAAGAAAATCACTCATCACCGCGAGGACACCCCGACGCTTCGTTTGGGCGAATACTTGTTCGAGGCACGCGCCGAGATCGGTTTTCCCTTCAGCGCGGGCATTGCCAAGCGAATCAAGCACGCGGCTCATCTGCGACCAGGATGCCGCCGCGGGAAGATGATTATGCAGTCGCGCATCAACGAGCGAGAGGCCGAGTTCGTCGCCTTCGCGCAGGACGAGATAGCCGAGCGCGGCGGCAAGACGCGCGGCGTATTCCAGCTTCGGCTGCGTGTGCGTGACGGCCCCAGAAAATTCCATCGAGCCGCTTTTGTCCACGACGAGATAGGTCAGGAGATTTCGCTCGGCGTCGTAGAGGCGGAGATAATGGCGGTCGGTGCGCGCAAAAACCTTCCAGTCCACTAGCCGGATGTCGTCGCCGGGCGAATACTCGCGGTAATCGGCGAACTCCACCGCCGTGCCGCGAAAATGTGATTTGTGCGGACCGGCGAACGTGCCTTCCGCCGCGCCGCGCGGACGCAGTCGCACGCTGCGCAACGCCTCCATTGCGGCGAGGTTGAGGTAAGGATGTTGCAAAGTAGCCACAACTTTGCGACCGAGTTAATTTGCCGGTTCGCGGACGGTTTCGAGCAGGTGCTTGACGATGGCGCCGGACTCAATGCCTTCGCCGAGCGCGTTGTAATTCGGAATGATGCGGTGGCGCAAAACCGGGATGGCCATGCGTTTCAAATCGCTGGCTTCCGGCGACGGGCGACCATCGAGCAACGCGCTGGCTTTGGCGGCGGTGACGAGATGTTGCGTCGCCCGCGGCCCCGCGCCCCAGGCGACATAGCGGCGGATGTAATCATCGGCGCGTGAATCTTTCGGGCGGCTCGACGTGGTCAGCGCGACGGCATATTCGAGGACGTGGCGCGAGACGGGCACCTTGTCCACGAGTTCGGTGAACTTGCAGAAATCCTCTTTGGCCACAAGCGATTTGAAGCCGTCCCACTTGGCTCGGATCGAACGCTCCGCGATTTTCACCTCGTCATCATGCGAGGGATAGTCGAGATGAATGCTCAACATGAAACGGTCCAGTTGCGCTTCCGGCAGCGGATACGTGCCTTCTTGTTCAATCGGATTCTGCGTGGCCACGACGATGAACGGCGGCGGCAGGTGGTATGTCTTGCCGTTGACCGTAACGGCGAGTTCCTGCATCGCTTCGAGCAGTGCGGCCTGCGTCTTGGGCGGCGTGNNTTGTCTTGGCGAGGCCGGGCACGCCAATCAAGAGCGTGTGACCGCCGGAGACGAGACTCGTGAGCAACAGTCGGATAACCTCGTCCTGTCCGATGAGCACCGTGGAAATTTGTTCCTGAAGGGACTGGCAGTTTTGCCGCAAACGCGCCAGAGTTTCTTCCGCCGACTTGATTTCGTCATTCATAAATGAATCCCATTTTCTAAAGAAAGGCTGTTAGCAATGCTTGTTACCGACCTTTCCGCCCGCTGTCAACACTTGACGCCAAAAATATCGTGAACCGACCAGCTTGATGGGTTTGGTAGCTCCGATTTTACTTAATCAGCGTCACCTGACGCCGCTGCAGGAAAACTGGCGGCACGGTTTGTTTAATCTGTAAATGTAGACACGGCCTACGGAGTTTTGTTTGGCGAGGTCTTTGACCAGATCGCCGGCATATTTCTTTGCGCCCTTCTCGCCAGAGTAAGTCTTGAAGGATTTCATCTGCCGCTGGCCGCATCCTTCCAAGCCACCCGACGCGAATCCCGGCCTGCACAAGGCCGGTAGATTTTGGCAAAAACCTTGTTTCGATGTTTAACTTTGACGGGCCACTTGCTCACTTGTTCCGCGCCCGATTGGGACAGATTTTGTGTCAGGATTGTGTCAGANNCCAATTCCACCATATGCGCAACCGGGCCGATAATTTTGCCTGAAGCGTCCGCAAAGGCAAGCTTTTACCGGCCCAGCAGCCAGTTCCACCCGCGCCATGCGTTTGGCTGCGTGCCCTTGAAACCCTCGCCGTGCGGCGTGTCCAAATCGAATTGCAGCAGGAAATTCAGGCTGTTTGCTCCGTGCCCGTTGCCACGCTGGGCATTGAAGCCGTAGCCGTAGCTGACGATGAAGCGGAATTTGTCCGACGGCGCGCGGTAAAGGATTCCGCCGCCCACGCCGCTGGCGGAGTTGCCGCCCTGACCGGTGCCAGGCAGGTAGTCCATCACCGCCGTGGCCGCGTTGAACTCCAGATTCCACCGCTGGTCGGGCGCAATGGGCAGCAAATAACTGGCGTTGACCAGCGCGAATTCCCGCGCGCTGAATTCCTGGTAGAAGTAGCCCGGCACGGACAGCGGATATTCTGCGATGAGCGGCAGGAAACCGCCGAGGCGGTAGGCGCTGAACCGGTCGGCATCCATGCTCGCGCCGCCGATCAGGCGCACGAAGAAGTTTTGTTTGCTCTCCGGCAGCGTGTAGGACAGCGCCGCCTCGCTCCAGAAGAGATGCGACGCGGGATTGAGTTCGCGGTCGCCGTTGATGCCAAAGCCGTAGTGGCCAGGGTCGGTGCGGAACTGGCCTTCATACCAGACCGAGAGTTCCATCGCGAGTGCGGGAAACAGCGTCGGCTCGATGCCGCCGTAGCGCAGGCCGGTGCGGACGTTGAACGTCATCCCGCTATGCGGCAACTGGAAATTTTTCGCCGTCGTGTCGTCGCGCTCGTAGGCGGAATAATGCGCCGCGCCGTGCAGGACGAAGTTCAGCGGAATCAGGTCGTCCGGGTTGAACAGGTGATACACGCTCGTGGAAACTTCGCCGCCGTGGCCGTCGAATGATTCGTCCTTGCGGAATTTCCCAGCCATGATCTCGTTGTAGCCGTCTGCGAAGCCGCCACCGGCCGCGCCGATGGCGAAGTCGGTCTGCGGGCCGAGGCCGTGAACCACGCCGAGTTCCGTGTCCACATAGACGGGCGCGAGGGCGAGCCGCCAAGTCAGGTTGGTGCGGAGAAAATTCGGCTGGTTGTGGTAGTAGAACGCGTAGCCGCCGATGGGCGACTGGCCTTCGAGCGGCTGGTTGTAACCGACCTGGATGAGGTCGCGCTTGACGGGATCAATCTGCGCGGCGGCGGCGAACGGGAGCAACAGCGCCAGTCCTTCGAGGAGAAATCTAATCCGCCGCATCGCCGTGATAATTATGCTAAATCCGGCGCGGCGGCAAGCGGGTTCGCTTCATCCGTTCTGGACACGCGCGGGAAAATTCGGCTTACTATTGCGAATTTGTTTTCGCCCGATGTCATCACTCAACGCTGAAAAACTCGCCCAAGCCAAGTCGCTCGGATTTTCCGACCGGCAAATCGCGCATCTCACCGGCACGACCGAGGACGCCGTCCGCGCCGAACGCAAACGCATCGGCCTGGTGCCGAGTTATCGGCTGGTGGACACCTGTGCCGCCGAATTCGAGGCTTACACGCCGTATTATTATTCCACCTACGATCGCGGCGACGACGAGGTGAAGGGCAACACCGCCAAGAAAGTCATGATTCTCGGCGGCGGTCCAAACCGCATCGGCCAAGGCATCGAGTTCGATTATTGCTGCGTTCACGCGGCATTTGCACTCAAGGAAGATGGCTTCGAGACCATCATGGTGAACTCGAATCCGGAAACGGTTTCCACGGATTACGACACCAGCGACAAATTATTTTTCGAGCCGCTCACGCTGGAGGATGTGCTGCACATTTATGAACGCGAAAAATGCTGGGGCGCCATCGCCCAGTTTGGCGGCCAGACGCCGCTGAACCTCGCGCTCGGCCTCCAGA
>PLYV01000247.1 GCA_003151855.1 Limisphaerales bacterium
GCGGGCGGCCAACTGGCGCAAACGGGACGGTTTCCAGATAGAGCACAAGCCGGGCGCGGCGGATTTGCGCTGCCAGGAGCACCAAGTTGCACGCGGATGCAGGGGAATCAAGAAAAGGAGTGAAAACGCAAATTCACCAACAAAAATGGCCCTGAAACGTGAGTTTCAGGGCNNTGAGCCTGACGAGCTACCGGGCTGCTCCACCCCGCGATCAAGGTCTGACAGTATGCCTGACCTAATCCGTAGGGCAAGTTTATTCAGAACGGATTTACACCATACCGCAGCCAATAGCCGGGCAGCTTCAAAAACTCCAGCCGCATCCGCTTGAAGTTGCCAGGCTTCGGCCAGTCTGTGCGGTCAAACGCGTAATACGATGGGCGCGAATAAAATTTCATCTCCGGCGCAAAATGCTCGAACGTCTTCAGCGCCCGCCGCGCATGATACCATGTCGTCACCAAGATCACGCGGTGGACGTGCTCGGCGCGCAGCCGCTTGATGGTGAACAGCGCGTTCTCCCGCGTCGTCGTGGAATCGTCCTCCATCTGGATGACGCCCGGCGGGATACCTTTTTTCAGCAGGAGGTCGCGGTTGATCACGTCGTCGCCCGCGCCGCTGATGAGGATGCGCGGTGCCGCGTGCTGCTGGAACAATTCCGCCGCGCGCAGGGGCCGTTCATGCACGCCGCCGCCCAGCACCACCAGCACGTCCGCCGACACCGGCCCGCTGTCCACGCACAGGAATTTCTCCGGATAAAACCACGCGATGACCGTCACCAGCGCCAGCAACGCCGACACCAGCAGGAAAACTTTGACCAGCCCAAAAATCAATCTGCGAATCACGGCCACAAATTACAGCAGCCGCGCCGGTTTTGAAAACAAATCAACCGCCCGCGGGAACGCAGGATGGAAACAAGACAAAAGATGTCTAGGTAAAACCGCCGCCGAGGCGTAAAGTCAGGTTGAATGAATTCATCCTTCATTTGCCTATGAAACATATCATTGAAAACCTTCTGAAACTTCAAACCATCCAATTCGGCGCGGCAGCGGGGGCGGAAACCGAAAAACAGACCGCCGCCTTGCGCGCGCTCATCCCGGCCCCCATCCTCGCCCATCACGACCGGCTGGTGGCGCGCGGCAAAAAGGGCGTTGCGGTCATCAAGGGCCAGACGTGCGGCGAATGTCATGTGCAGGTGCCGAAGAACGCGGTGCTGACCCTGATGCACGGCACGGACATCCAGATCTGCGGAAACTGCGGGCGCTATCTTTGCCTGCCGGAACACGTGGCCCCGGCGCAGCCGCCGGTGAAAGCCAAGAAAACCAAATCCAAAGCCAAGCCGGCCGCACTTCTGCAAACCGCTTAAGGAAAAATTCACAAAGGAAAAACGGCGCGGAATGATTTCCGCGCCGTTTGTGTCTTTGGAACTTTCGCCCAGCCCGAGGGCGAGGCGCCGGTCAGGCTTGGGTCATTTCAGGTGTCCGGCTTACACCGGCGTCACGCCTTTTTTCAGGATGAGGTTGCCGTATTTGGCGGTTTCGCCGGTCATCACCACGGCGAACGCCTTTTTCGCCCGTTCATAAAAAGCGAAACGCTCGACGCGCTCCGGCGTTTTCGCGGCCGGCACGTGCTTGCGGATGACTTTCAGGTAGGACGCCTCGACTTTCGGGTCAAGTTTGTCACCGGGCACCGCCGCCATCATCGCCAGCGGCGGCGCATACTGATCCAGCTCGAAGATGGGCAGGATGCCGTCCACCAGCGTGGTGATGCCAAGTCCGTCCGCGCGCAACACGCGGTCGTTGAACGTGTGTCCGGGAAAGTGCGCGTCGGCCAGAACGATTTCGTCGCCGTGGCCCATTTCAGCGAGCACTTTCAACAAATCCAGGCTGAGGCACGGAGCAATTCCTTTTAGCATAATTCAATTCTGGTTACGCGTAGAGCGGGCCGAAGTTTTTGCACGCGCGATAATCCGCGCCTTCCAAATCCGCCGTGCCGAACGCCGCCCAACTGCTCGGACGGAACACATTTTCCGCCGCCACGTTGTGCATATAAACCGGAATGCGGAGCATCGAGGCGAGTGAAATCAAGTCCGCGCCGATGTGGCCGTAGCTGATCGCGCCGTGGTTCGCGCCCCAGTTGTTCATCACCGTGTAAACGTCGCGGAACGCGCCGCTGCCGGTGAGGCGCGGAGCAAACCACGTCGTCGGCCAGGTCGGGTTCGTGCGCTGGTCGAGCGCGTCGTGGACGTTCGCCGGCAGATCCACCGTCCAGCCTTCCGCGATTTGCAGCGCCGCGCCGAGGCCCTTGATCAAGTTCAAACGGCACATCGTCACGGGCATTCCGCCGCGTGAGAGATAGCGCGTGCTCCAGCCGCCGCCGGGGAAATATTCCGTGATGCTCGGATGCCACGTCGTGGCGCCGAGACATTTCTTGGCTTCGGCGTTCGTGATTTCCCAGAACGGCTTCATCGCCGGCTGGCCGTCGCGCTCCATCTGGCCGGTGCCGTCGAGCGTGGCCGGGCCGGAGTTGATGAGGTGTAAAATGCCGTTGGCCGCGTGGCCGTCGAGCGTGTGACCGGAAACGCGCTTCACGGATTCGGGGCTCCAGTAGGTGCGCACGTCGGCAAAAATCTGCGCGGTGTTCGTGAGCAGATGGCCGAAGAGCATCGAAGCGCCGTTGAGGCAGTCGTTCTCCGTCGCCACGATGTAAGGCGCACGGACGCCGTTCCAGTCGAACGAGGTGTTGAGGATGGCTTCAAGGAAATCACCGTTGGGCTGATAATCCGTCCATTGGCGCTGGCCCTGAAAACCGGACGCGATGGCGTTGTGGCCTTGCGCCTCCTCGCCGAAGCCCATCTTTTTCAAGACCGGGTTGCCGACCATCAGGTCGCGCGCGATGAGCGACATCTTGACGGATTTTTCCCATTCGCTGTTGAGTTGCTTGCGGGAGCGCTTGGTCTTAGGCGAATTGTAATCCTTGCCTTCGGGGCAATTCTGTTTCACCCACGCGAGCGCCTTTTTGTATTCGGCCTGGTCGTAAATGCCCAGATCCATGCGGCGCAGGAATTCGGTCATATCAATCGTCTCCACGCGCATGCCGAGGTAATCCTCGAAGAACGGCTGGTCCACGATGGAACCAGCGATGCCCATCGAGACGCCGCCCATGCCGAGATAGGATTTGCCGCGCATCAGCGCCACCGCCAAACCGGCGCGGGCGAAGCGGAGAATTTTTTCCTGCACGTCGGCGGGAAGGCTCTTGTCCGTGCCGTCCTGCACGTCGTGACCGTAAATGCTGAATGCCGGAATGCCCTTCTGCGAATGACCGGCGAGCACCGCCGCGAGATAAACTGCGCCGGGCCGTTCGGTGCCGTTGAAGCCCCAGACGGCCTTCGGCACAGAAGGATTCATGTCCATCGTTTCGCTGCCGTAGCACCAGCAGGGCGTGACGGTGAGCGAGACACCGACGCCGGCCTTGGCAAATTTCTCCGCGCACGCGGCGGCTTCGGCCACGCCGCCGATGCAGGTGTCGGCAATGACGCATTCCACGGGCTGGCCGTTCGGATAGCGCAGCGTGGAGGAAATCAATTTGGCGGCGGCCTTCGCCTGATCCATGGTTTGCTTTTCAAGCGACTCGCGGACGCCGCCGAGGCGACCGTCAATCGTCGGACGAATGCCAATTTTGGGAAGGGAACCTTCAAAGACAGATGGTTTCATAATTTTAGATAGGTGCGGTTGAACTTCCATGATGGCAAAGCCGCCGCCGGGTGTCAGCAGATTTGCATGGACAAGGATGCAAAATACTTGGACTTATCACAGGTTCCAGCCGTCAGGCGGCGTGGGTGGCGCGGTATTCGGACGGGGCCACCCGGCAAAGCCGCGTGAACACCCGGCTGAAATACGCCGCGTCGGCGATGCCCACGGCATCGGCAATTTCCTTCACGGAAGCGCGGCTCGTCAGCAGCAGATACTGGGCGCGCTCAATCCGCCGCCGCATCAGATAATCCAGCGGCCGGACGCCGACCACTTTCTTGAACTGGTCGGAAAAATAAGTCGGGTGCAACGCCACCACCCCGGCCAAATCCGCCAGCGCGATTTTTTTGCGCATGTGGGCGTGGATGAATTCCTGCACGGCGAGGAACTGCTGCGTAACACGCGCATGAACGCCTTCATGGTTCCGCGCTGATTTCAGAAATTGCGCCAGCAGCAAACTCAAGGCCCCGCGCGCTTCAAAGGCGTTCAGCGCGTCGTCCGCCGGCGCGGCCGATTCCGTCAGCGCGGGAAAGCGTTTGTATTCCTCGCGGCTCGGATCGAAGCACGGCAGCTTGCGTTCGGGATAAATGGATTCGATGCGCTTGAACAGCGCCAGCGCCTCGGCGGAGGATTTAATCTGGTGCTCGCAGTCGAGTAGCGAAAACAGGTCAATGCCCGTCGGCATCCGCGCGACGAAATGCAGGTGGTAATGATCCAACCGCCGCGAACAGGAACAATCATGCACGGTGAACGGCGGCACCAGATGCAACTGTCCGGGCTTGAGGATGAATTTGCGCCCGTGATGCCGCACCACCGCCTGACCGCCGAGAACCAGCCACAGGCGAGAAAATGGACTAATCACATGGCGAAAATCCCACCAGCGCCCGGCCACGGTGCGCTGCACCGCCAGCACCTGCAAATCGAGCGCGTTGAGCAGTTCGTGGTTGAGCGTGGAGATCATCAGTGGTGCCGGACAAGAAAATAGAGAACCACCCACGACAATTCGAGGCCGATTTTTCCAGCGGCACGACCAAGGCCGCACCAATCCGGGGCTGGCAAACCGCCGGCTGGTTTGTTAATTTTCCGAGCGATGAATTTTTTGGAAAGCACCTGGGTGGGCGGCTGGCTGAACGGCCTGGGCCGCATCGCCGTGCTGGCGCGGGACGCGGTGGCGTCGTGCCTCACGTTCAAGGCCTCGCGGCGCGACCTGCTTTACCAGGTTTATTTCATCGGCATCAAGTCGCAGGCGGTGGTGCTCGTCACCGGCGCGTTCACCGGCATGGTGCTGACGGCACAGACGTATTTCCAGTTCCACAAGGTCAAGATGGACACCGCCACGCTCGCGGTTGTCGGCGTCTCGATGTGCGACGAACTCGGCCCGGTGCTGACGGCGCTGATGGTGGCGGGGCGCGTCGGCGCGGCCATCGCGGCGGAAATCGGCACGATGCGCGTGACGGAGCAGATTGACGCGCTGCGCACGC
>PLYV01000015.1 GCA_003151855.1 Limisphaerales bacterium
GGTTCAATCCCACTCATTGGCTCCACTTTGTAATTAAAGGGTTTTATTGGTTTTAGAGCGTGTGAAAACGTGTTTGAAGTTACTTTGTGCAACACCAGTGCAACCGTGTGACGCATGAGGAGGCACGGTTCACGCAAGCCGGACTGGCCGCGCAAAGTCACACTTGGCCGGGTCAGTGTCAGCATCTACAAACGCACGGCTCCCAATGGCTCCCCGTGCTTCCTCCCAGTGAGGATCAACTCCGCCTTTTCATGGGAGGCCGGGCACCGTAAGCTGTTGAAAACATTCTGACCATGTCCGCCGAATTACCCATTCCCGTCCGCCGCTGGCCGCCGCAGATCAAGTTCATCGTCGGCAACGAGGCGTGCGAACGCTTCAGCTATTACGGCATGAAGAGCATTCTCGCCGGCTACATCACCGGCGCGGTGCTCAAAGGCGGTCTCGGTCAGACTGAAGATTACGCCACGGAAATCATCCACCTCTTTGTCTTTGTCAATTATTTCATGCCGCTCTTCGGCGCGTGGCTGTCGGACAAAATCATCGGGCGCTACCACACGATTCTCTGGGTGTCGCTGTTTTACTGTGCGGGGCATGGCGTGCTGGCGTGCAGCGATTTCGCGGGCGGCGTCCACGGCAAGATGATCTGCCTTTTCACCGGGCTGGCGCTGATCGCGTTCGGCTCCGGCGGCATCAAGCCGTGCGTCTCCGCGTTCATGGGCGAACAGTTCACGCCCGAGCAGTCGCACCTGATGCAGAAGGCCTACGGCGCGTTTTACTGGGCCATCAACTTCGGCTCGTTCTTCTCGTTCCTCGTCGTGCCGTGGGTGAAAAACCACCACGGCTACAGCCCCGCGTTCGCCGTGCCGGGAATTTTGATGGCTGTCGCCACGTTCATCTTCTGGCGCGGCAAACGCTTTTACATCATCGTCCCAACGAACCGCGAGAAGCAGCACGCCGGCTTCTTCCACGTCTACTTCACCACGCTGTTCATGAAACGCGCCGCCGGCAAAACTTTCTGGCAGGCCGCGCGGGGAAAGTTCTCTGAAAATGAAGTCGCCGCCGCGCGCTCCGTGCTGCCCATCCTGTTCGTCTTCGCGACCATCCCGATGTTTTGGGCCCTCTACGACCAGGGCAATTCCACCTGGGTCTTGCAGGGATTGAAGATGTCGCCGGTATATCTTCTCGGCCTCAACATCAGCGCGGAGCAGATGCAGTCGCTGAACCCGCTGCTCATCATGCTGTTTGTGCCCGTCTTCACCCTGTGGATTTACCCGCGCATGGGAAGATTTGCCGCGCCGCTCAAGCGCATGAGCTACGGTTTGTTTCTCGCCGCCGCCGCCTTCGTGGTCGTCGCGCTGCTGCAGAAACGCATTGAGGCCGGTGCGCACTTGAGCATCCTCTGGCAGACATGGCCTTACGTCGTCATCACGGCGGCGGAAGTTCTGGTTTCAACAACCGGCCTGGAATTCGCCTTCCGCGAGGCCGCGCCGGAGATGAAAAGCCTCATCATGAGCTTCTGGCTGCTCACGGTCGCGGCGGGCAATTTGTTCGTGGCGCTGCTCACGAAATTTCTCCCGCACACGAACACCGCCGCCGAGGATGCCTCCGTGAGCAGCGGACGTTTCCTGCTCTATGCCGGGATGATGTTCGCCGTGGCCATGCTCTTCAGCCTCATCGCCGCGACTTACAATTATCGCGACAAGTCGGCGGCGCAGGGAAAATAAACCACCGCCAAGACGCCAAGGCCAACAAGTTTTAATAAGGAAAGCAGGAAGGCCGGAATGGAAATTTTCTTTTCCTGTCTTCCTGCTTTCCTTATTTGAATTGGCCGGGCGGTTAAACCCGCCGTTTCTTAAATCTGTTTTACCGGCTGCGCGCGTCCCGCTATCCTGTGCATGATGAACATCGCTTTCTCGAAATACCACGCGCTCGGCAACGACTACATCGTCATTGACCCGAAGCATCTGCCCGCGCCGCTCACCGACGAACAGGTGAAACTGATCTGCCACCGCAACTTCGGCGTTGGCTCCGACGGCATTCTCCTCGGACCGCTGCCCTCAACGACCGCCAAGTGCGCGCTCAAGATTTACAACCCCGACGGCTCCATCGCCGAGAAGAGCGGCAACGGCGTGCGCATCTTTTCGCGTTATCTCTGGGACACCAAGTTTGTCGGCAATGACGAATTTGCCCTGCAAACCGACGGCGGCATCGTGCGCTCCACGGTGTTCGATGGCGGCAAGATGGTGCGCGTGGAGATGGGCAAGGTCAGTTTTGACAGCGCGAAAATTCCCGTGGCCGGCGCGCCGCGCGAGGTCATCAACGAAAAGATTTCCGTCGGTGGCCGCGAGTTCACCTACTGCGCCGCGACCATCGGCAATCCGCATTGCGTCGTGCCACTGCCGGAAATCAGCGCGGAACTGGCGCATAAATTTGGCTCATTGCTGGAGGTGCATCCCAACTTCCCGCGCAAGACGAACGTGCAGTTTCTCAAGGTGCTCGACCGCGCGAACATCCAGATCGAGATCTGGGAGCGCGGCGCGGGCTACACGC
>PLYV01000200.1 GCA_003151855.1 Limisphaerales bacterium
CTGTGATAGCCGCCACCGGCCACCGCCACCACGTTGCTCAAGCCAGCGGGGACATTTGTCTGGCCGTCGTTATCCAAACCCCAGGCCACTACCGTGCCGTCTGCCTTCAACGCCAGACTGTGATAGTCGCCCGCCGCGATGGCCACCACGTTGGTCAGACCGGCGGGAAAACTCGTTTCGCCATCGCCGTTGTAACCCCAGGCGGTCACCGTGCCGTCATTATTCAACGCCAGGCAGTGCAAGGAACCGCCCGCGACCGCCACCACATTGCTCAAGCCCGCTGGCACATTCGTCTGGCCGCTGCCGTCATAGCCCCGGACTTTCACCGTGCCGTCGGCATTCAAAGCCATCCAGAAATTACCGTCGTGACCATAGGCAGCGGCGATGACATTGCTCAAGCCGATCACGTTCGTCTGGCCAAAAAGACTGTTGCCCCAGACCGTCAGCGTCCGGTCGCTTCGCAACGCCAGGCAATCCTGCCAGCCGCCGGCCACCGCCACCACATTGGTCAAACTCGCCGGCACATTCGTCTGGCCAAAGTTGTTGTCGCCCCACGTTGCCACCGTGCCGTTGCGGCTCAAGTCCAGGCTGAAGTCATAACCGGCCGCAATTGCCACCATGTTGGTCTGGCGACCCGGCAAGGTTGTCTGGCCGATGAAATTCGCGCCCCACGCGACCACGTTGGCCTGGTCCAAAATCTGATCGAAACCATAGGTCACGTAGTAGGCATTGCTCACCACGAGCCGGAAATGATACGGCTGGTTCGGCAACAGACCGGCAATCGCGTTGGTCAGGAAAACCACGTTGTAGCCATTCGTCAAGGCGACCGGCGGCGTATTGGTGCCATAGGCGGCGGTCTGGCCATATTCAAACCAAGCCGTGCCCGGCAGGGTGTTCGCGGTGGCCATGCCGTTCAATTGTGCGCTGGTTCCCGTGACGAGCGTCGCCGGTTCCGAGGTGGCGTAAGGCACGAATTGGAGCAGGTGGAAAATCACCTCGATGCCGTAAGTGACATTAGTGCTGTTCGGGTTCTGCACGCCCAGATAATAGAAGGAGCCGGGCACCAGTGGCGGGTTGGAATTGGTCCCCAAAACCGAGGAGCCGCTGGTGGCATTGGTAATCAACAACAAATCATTGCCCGGCGGCACGTTCGTGGAGAAATACACATTCAACGGTCCGCCCGCAAATAGCAGCAGGTTCGTGGCGAAGTCCGCATTGATCGGCACGTTGACCAGATAGAACTGCGTTCCACCAGGCGGGACGGTGTTGGTCACCGGCACGGCATTGGTCAGCTCAATCGGCGCGGCACCAATCTCCGTCGCCACGATGGTGTAAGAGATCATCGTTGGATCGTTGTTCGGCACGCCGAGATACCACAGCACGTTATTGAGATTGGGCAGCGCGCCGTTGGTGGCCACCAGGATGGATTCCGGGAAACTACCCGGCTGCGCGCTGTTCGCGTAATAAATCGGAGCAAACGGCAGCGCATTGGTCTGCAACACCAGGTCGCCGTTGCCGCTCTGGCCGTAAAGCCGGAACTGGATGGCACCCGGCGAATTGGTTGTGACGAAGCGGAAGAAATTCGTCAGGGCCGGACCCGGTCCGGCGGTGAAAGACACCGGAATATTGTTGGTCAAATCAATGATCGTCGGCCCGGTGGGGATTTCCCGGGCGAGGATGATGTAGGTGATGAGGTTCGTCTCGTTGTTCGGCACGCCGAGATACCACTGGATATTGTTGAGATTCGGGAAAAAGGTGCCGCCGACATTGGTCAAGGCCGAGTTGGTCTGGACATAGATGAGTTCGGAATTGGTGCCGGGATTCGTGCTCGTGAGGAGGTAATTCGGTGCGACGGGCAGGCTGTTGGTCTGCAACACCAGGTCGCCGTTGCCGCTCAAGGCATAGAGTTCGAACGCAATGCCCGCCGGCGAATTGGTCGTGGAGTAGCGGAAGAAATTCGTCCGCGCCGCGCCCGGCCCGGCGGTGAAGGCCAGCGGAATGCCGTTGGTCAAATCAATGATCGTGGGCGACATGGTGATGTTGGTGGCGCTGACCACGACGCTGACCGTCACCGGGCCGAAATAAGCCACGGTGTCGGTGTTCGTGATGTAATAATCAAACGACGCGTAGCCGCTGAACGCCGGCGACGTGTTCGTCGGCGTGAAGACGGCGAAGCTGTTGCTCAACGGCCCGGTGTTGGTCACGGAGCCGAGGACGTTGGTGAGATACACCGTGCCGTTGATGGCATTGGTCACGAAGAAAGCCAGGTGACCGGAGTTGCCGGACAACTTGTAGAGATCCACCGCCACGGACGTATTGGTGACGGTGAGCGCGTGCGGCACGGCCAGCCAGTTGAGATATTCCTCCAAGTCGGTGTAACCGGGCGAATGGGTGGACGGCAGGTAATCGCTCGCGTTGGTCGGGTTCTGGCCAAAGGTGATTTCCCAATAATCCGGGATGCCGTCTTGATCCGTATCCAATGGCTGCGGCACGGTGTTCAGCACCGGCCAGCCGCCGACCTGGTTTTGGGACGTGATGATCTGACCGGTCTGCTGGCGGACGCCGGTGACGAGGTTCGTGTCCGCTGAATCACGCAGCAGCAGCGAGGTGCCGGCGAAAGCCAGCACGCGCTCATAAGCCTTGAAGGCCTCGTCCGTGGCGACGGGCACCGTCGGGAACGGCTGGCCAAATTCCGTGTATTGGTTGGTGAACATCAGCCAATGGGTGTCGCCCCCGTTGAGATGCACGCCGTCAAAATTCGTTTCAATGAAGTTGTTTGTCTCGAAAATCCAGGTGTTGGTGGTGTCGCTGTGGAACGCGATCCACGGCTGGAACGAATTGGAACCGGCAATCAAATAGTTGCAGGTGTAATTAAGCCGGTTGGTGAAGCCGTTCGGATTGTTCGTGGGATTGAAGAACGAGGAACCGGAATTGGTGCCCCAGTTGTAAATCACGTTGTTCACGAAATCGAGGCTCACGTCGTCCTGCAGATGCGGGCTGCCCGCGTTGTTGTCCGCGTAGAGATTGTGGTGGAAGCTCAACGCGCCGTTGCCCGCGCGCAACTGCGAGCCGTCGAACTGCCCGTTGATGGGATCGGAATAAAGCTGCTCGGCCATCACGGACCACTGCACCGTGAGGTTCGTCGAGTCAATCGCGGACAGCACCTGCCGCGGTGCCCACGTCGCCGTGATGTGGTCCACGATGACATTCGACGCCATGATGAACCGCAGTGCGTCGCCCTGACTGCCAATTCCAACAGCAGAGGATTGAACCATCTGCAATCCGTTGATGGGGGCAACAATGGAGGAGACGGGAGCCACCGTCACGTTGACAACATCCGTCAGCGACGATACGACAACACCGGAAAAAACCACATATTGCTGACCTTGCTGCCACACCTGTGGATTACTCCACACGGCCCCCGCCGCAGTAGTCTGCACCCCATAATTGACTGCACCAACCTGAACATTAAGCGAACCGTTTTCTGTCGATCCTCCATGAGAATACAAATACAGATCATACTTGCCCGGAGGAACATTGCTCAAAGTAAATACGATGTTGCCGTTTCCGTTTGGAAGCGGATACAAGTATGTATTAAACATATAATCCCCCGACCCATTTCCCCAGGCTCCCGGCGCATTCGTAATGTATAGGTTAATTCCCGAAGCCGTCCCGTCGGACCACAAAAGATTCGTGGCGGTTCCGGGATTTTTCCAAACGCCAGACACAGCAGTGTCCCGGGTATACAAGTTCCATAAATCATTCGTTGTGTATCCGATTGCGGCCGTCCCACGCTTGGGACTAATCACCCCTGTTCCTCCATTAAAGTCCAGATTGAGCAGATTCGGCAAGGCTGCACTGCCCGGACGGAAACGCAGGTAGCGGATGATGACATCATGCGCGTTGGTCACGGACGTTTCCCAACCGGCGACCGTGATGCCATCGCCCGGCGCGGTCTGACCCGCGAGCGTCAAAAATGAATTCGTGATGACCAGCCGCGACTGGAGCCAGATTGTGCCGGACACGTCGAACACGACCGTGCGGTTGGTGGAGCTGACGGCATCGCGCAAGCTGCCGTAGCCGGAATCGCTCAGGTTGAAAACATGATAGACCGTATTGCTGGTGCCCAGCCGGCCGCCGCCGAACGCGCCGCCGCCGGTGCCTTCCGCACCGGGGAACGCCGGGAAATAGCCGTTCGTGTCAATCATGGCCACGATGGTGTAGCTGATGTTCGTGACCTCGTGGTTCGGCACGCCGAGATACCAGTTGGCCGCGAGGTTCGTCAGCGCGCCGTTGGTGTAAACCCAGATCATCTCCGGGTTGCGCCCGACATTCTGGCTGCTCTCGAAGAACGGCGGCGCGAGCGGCAGCGCGTTGGTCTGCACGGTCAGGTCGCCGTTGCCGGACAGATTGTAAAGTGCGAAGCGCACGCCGGGGGCGTTGGTCAGCGCCGGATTATTCGTGAGGCTGAAGCGGAAGAAATTCGTCAGCGCTGCGCCCGGCCCGGCGTTGAAGTTGAACGGCACGGCGTTCGTCAGATCAATGATCGTCGGCGACGTGCCGTTGGTGAGGTCCAGTTCCTTCGCCAGCACGGTGTAATTCACCGCGCCGCTGTCGCGCTTGATGACGCCGAGATACCAGGTTCCCGCCGACAGCGGCACCGGCGAGTAACTGGCATTGGTCAGCACGAAAATATTTTCGTCAGCGCTGCCCGCGTTGAAGCTGCCGTAGTCGGTGTTCGTCAGGTTTGGCAGCGGCACGCCCTTGCGCAACACGAGGTCGGCGTTGCCGCTCAATTGCAGCAACTGGAACGTCGCCGCGTAAGCGTTGCTGGTGACGACGAACGAGAAGTAGCGGACGGAATCATTCGTCGCCAGCGTGTTGGTGAACGGCACGCCGTTCGTCAGCGCCATGATGTCGTAATCCACCTCCAGCACGATGGAGGCGGCGTGCGCGGTGGAATTGCTGACGCCAAGATAATAAGTCGAGCCGGCCTGGTTGGCCGCCGTCAACGGGAACGGTTGATTGACCGCGATCACCGGCGAACCCACGCCGCTGGTGCCCGTAAACAAAGTGAGGTCGCCCGGATTGGCGCCGGTCGGCAGATTCGTCGGATTGAAGAACAGATTCACCGGGAGCGTGGAGGAGACCAGAACATTGGTCGCCCATTTCGCCCACGCGGGCACATCCACCTCATAATAGACCGTCTGGCCCGGCCCCACGGTGCTGGGCGTGGGCGTCTGCGGCGCGAGCGCGGCGGCGACCAGCGCGTTGGACTGCAAAATAAAATTCAACTGCCAGCTCACCAAGTCATTGTTAGTCACATACGCGCCGACGCGGTTGTCCCAGATCTGCATCGTCCAGGTGCCGCTGGCCGAATTGCCGACCAGCGCGTCGTTCAACGACTGTTCCGGCAGGTAATAAGTATTCGTCAACGGCGCCTGCGAAACGGAGAAGTCGTCCAGCAAAATTCCCGGCTGCAGGCCGGTGATGCGCAGCGGCATCGTGTTGGACGTGGCGGTGAACGTGTAGCTGTTCACCTCCCACTGGTTGTTGACGCCGAAGATAAGGTTGCTGGTGGAGCCGAACACCACCGTCGCCTCGGCTAGGCCGGGCTCCGGCACGACCGTCGGGTCGAACTTGCCGGTCAGCCCGTTCGTCGCCGTCGCGGAGACGCGCCAGATGCCGGCGATTTCCGCATCGGACAACGCACGACTGTAAATGCTCATCTCGTCCATGCGCCCGCCGAAATAGTTATTGGTGTAAGGCGTCATGTCCCGGCCCAGCAACAGATCGCCACCGGTCTTCGGCACGAACGACTTGAAGCTGCCGGTCGTCATGAAGAGGTTGGTCGTCGCGACGTTGGTGCCGTTGAAATACAGCTTGGCGAGGCCGCTGTTGGTGTCGAACGTCAGCGCGACGTGCTGGAAGACATTGCTCTGGAGCAAACCGGGCGCGGACCAGATTTCGTGCCAGACATTGCTGGTGTCAATGAGGTTCGCATACAGGCAGCCGTTGCTGTTGACGAGCGTGTTGGTGCCGCCGGGCATGGAGTTGGTGACGGACACCCAGAACTGCACGCCGTTGGTCTGGATCTGATCCACCTCGGCCACGCCATAAACGATGTTGGTCACCGTCGGCGCGGTTTGAGTAAAGCCGTTGGTATCCGCGCAGACCCAGAGGCCGGACGGCAAATTAGTCTCGCCCCGGATAAAAGTGTAATTCCGCGTGCCGTCGGAATTCGTCGGCTGGCCAGACAACCAGTTTGTGTAGCTGTTCGTCTGGCCGCTGACCCAGCCGAAATTTGCCTGCGCATTGTTCGTCAAACCAATCCATAAATTATGGTTCGTGCCACCGAGGCTGGCGAAGTTGTCGAAAATCCAGTTCTGCTCGTTCGCAGTGTTGACGGTCGCCAGGTGGCCGCCGAGCGATTTCGCCCACGCTTCGGAAACCGTCCAGTTCGTCGCGCCGAGCAGGTAATAATAATGCCCGGTGGCGGGATCCAGATACGGGCCGGCCACGAGGTTGAAATTGGTGTCCGCCGCATTGGTCGGCACCTTGGCAAGCCACTCGGCGAGCGGCTGCGGACGGAACAAATTCGTCGGGTTGATCCAGCCTTCCACCGTGAAGCCGCCGCCCGCGCCGACGTCGAGCGAGGTGCTTTGCGGAATCTGGACATAGGTGTTCGTGCCGGCAAATTCAAACTGCTCGCCGGAATCCTCGAAGCCGAACGCCTGCCCGACCTCGCCCGCCGGGAAATTGAAGCGCCCGACCAGCCGGCCATTGTTCGCATTTCTCTCCGGATCGGAACTGTCCAGGGCGTCGCCCTCGCCGCGCCACCAGCCGTTGATGCCGGGGCCGCGGAACCAGAACGTGACGTTGTAAATCCGGCCCGGCACCGTGGCGATGGTGCGCGTGATGGTGCCATAGGCGAGCGCGAGCAGGTTCGTGCCGACGTTGTCGCCGATGGAATCGGACGGATCGGCGACGACGCTCACCTGGTTGTTGGTCATCACGGTCACGTTGGTGACCTGCACAAACTGCTGGTTGGTGAGGTTGAAGACGGTGCTGACCGTCACCAAGTTCGTCGGCACGTTCCAGCCACCGAAGGCGTCGGGAATGTTCGTCGGGCCGTGATACAGACCGTTCGTCGTCAGCTCAAAATTGCAGAGTGTGTAGTTGGACGACAATTCCACGAGGCTGAACGGCGGCTGCGCGAACTTGATGGGCACGTTGGATAGGTTCGTGTCATCAGTGAAGATCATGTATTCGAAATTCGTCATCGGCGCGCCGGCGGTGTAAACCCACGCATCGCCACCGCTGGCAAACGGGTTGCCAAACTGGTTCATGATGATGGTGATGTTGGTGTAGCCAGGCGGAACCGGGATGTTAATGGTCGTCGGCCCAGTGGGATTGTTGGTGAAGCCGGTGTCGTAGAGAAAATTCGGTGAATTCGTGTTAAAGGTCGCCGGGTTGGTGCCGGTATAAACCGTCATTTCGTCCTGCACCGTGTAGAAATCATATTTGATGGGCACGGTGACGCCGGTGATGGGCACTGTCAGCCGATTCGTGTTCGCCGCCGCGCCGCCGGATGCGGTGGAGCTGATGACGTTGGTATAGACGAATTCCATGCCCGCGCCATTCGTATCCGTGCCGCCGCGATTTTCCATCAGCAGCACGCGCTGGCCGGTGGGGCTGACGAGCGTAAAGGTGTAATCCGAAATGCGCGGCGAATTGACCACCATGCCCACGCTCACCGAGGCGACCAACTGCGTGACGGTGTTCGGCACCGTGATGGGGGACGTGGAAACCGCGTCATCCAGCAGCGTCGCCGGCGCATCGCTGGCGAAACTGAAGAGGTTATTCGCGCCCGAACCAAAACCGAGCGTGGCGGAGAGCAGCACGGACGCGTCCGTGCCGCTGGGATTGTAAAGGCCGATGAAATAGCGCCCCATGTCGAGCGGCGGCCCGACGGAAATGGAGTTGCCCGGCGGCACGCCGTTCGTCAGATCCGCGCGCTGGTCGTAATCCGCCGTCGTTGGCTCGTTGCCGAGTTTTTCATACATCTGGATCGCCGGCACGGCGGTGGGCGGTAGATTGGTGCCGTAAAAAGTCAGGTTGGTGTAGCCCGGCGACACGTCCACATAATCAATAAACCAGCCGTGCGCCGGCACGGTCACCGTGACAGCGCCGCCGGTCAGATTGCGGTGCGGCTGGATCTTCATGGTCAGCACGCTGACGCGGCCGGTGTCATTCAACTTGCTATCCGTCTCGTTAAGAATGAATAAACCGGGCGTGGACTTACTCCGAAAATCCGTCAGGCTGCCCGGCCCGTCGGTGTGTTGTGAACCATCAAGCGGGTTGCGGCTGTCATCATAAACCAAGGGCAAGGCACCGTAAGTATTGCCCAGTCCGTTGTGGCTGTTCAGGACGGCATACGTCTGGTTCATCAAAAGGATGCCATATAAATCGCCGTAGTTCTGATGCTCATCGAGGTTGGTCACGGTGACCTGCTCGACCTGCATCGGGTAGATCGCCAGCGCGAACACGTTCGCCACGCCGGGCTTCGAATTGCTACCATCCGGGATGTTCACCGGCAACAGCATCCCGTTGACGATCTGGTTGCCGTTCTTGTCGAGCGAACTGAACGGCACGGAGGTGAACACCGACAGGAATGCGTATTCCGCCGCCATGTGATCCTCGGATTTCACGCCGACGTAATAAACCTGACCGGGCTGCGAGTTGGCAAAGGTCACAAACTCTGTGCCGCCCTGACCGAGCGACGCGCCAAAGCTGGGTGCCGGAGTCGGCGCGGCCGCCACCGTGCCGGCGAGGCAGTTGGAGATCACCGCCGGATTCAAATTCGTCAACGATGGGTCGGTGCTGACATACAGATCAATGTCCGCCTCCGGCCGCGTGGCATTGGCCGCACTGCTGGCCAGCGTGCCCATGCGCGGAATTGCCAGCGTGGTGGAATTAAACACGATGAACGCAGCGTTGGTTGGCGTGCTGTTGGCTATCGGATCAAACGCGTTGTTCGTGACGACGTAGAAATGCCACTGGTTGGTCATGCCAAGGGTGACGATACCGCTGGAACCCCAGATGGTGTTGGTGCCGATGGGCAGATTGTTCGTGCCCAGCAGCGGCGTGTTCTCGCCCGCAAACTGGTTGAACAACGGCGAGTTCGTGCTGGTGACAAAGGTGATGTCCTGATAGCCGGTCGGATTGCTGGCAACAAGGTTGTCCGTCACCGAACTGATGGCCGCCGGCTCCTCGCCCTCGCCCACGGAAACCACGAGAGCAAAATCCTGCACGGTGTTGTTCGTCTGCGCCGTCACGGCGTTCACATTGACCGACCGGCCCAGCACGGTGAACGAGTAACTACCCGCCAGCAGTGGCGGCAGGATGACTTGTTTGACATTGTTGATGTTGTCGAGGTTTGGCGGGGCATTGGTGCTCGCCGGCAGGTTGTAGCCGAGGCTGGGCGGAATGTCGTTGCCGTAATACACGCTGCCGGTGTCAAGGTTCGTTACAACGAGATCAAGGTTGTTGACGAGTTTGATCGCGGCGTTCGGGTCGCCCGGCGGATCCGTCCAAACGAGCGTCGCGCGCAGCGGCAGGTAATCCGCATTGGTGGCAAGATTCAGGGTGTAAGTATGGCGGTCGCCGGTCGCCAGCGCACTGGTGGGGTTTTGATCCACGAAGAACAGCGGTGACGGACTCGTCCCGTTGGGCAAGACATTAAAGTTGCTCGTCGTCATTGGCAGTGAATTAGACAGGTTCGCCAACCCCCAGCCGTCATAACTAATCTGGTTGGTGATGGCCAGTTTGTTGCCGCCGACTTGACGCGCACCGTTGATGAGCATCGCCTTGAGCAGCGCCGGGCTGGGCGTTAGCTTCAACGTGTTGGTAAAATAATCCTGCATCAGCGCCAGCACACCGGATACCGCGGCCGCCGACATGCTCGTGCCGGTCTCGTAGCGGTAATATGGCCCCAACCGATCGTCCATGCCCAACAGAACTTGATAATAGTCGCTCGTGGCGCTGTTGGTTGTGTAAATCTTTACCGTCAGGTCAAAGTTTACCGGATAACTTTGGCTGTCGGCGACCGCGATATAGAAAATGTTGTTCTGGAGCGGTTGAATGCCGGTGATGGCACCGCCACTGTCCGGCGGAATTGAAAGGCTGTTGTTGTGCGTGGTAATGTCAATACTGCCCGGCGCATTGACTGGATCCGGATAGTCCGACAATTGGGCGTAAATAATCAGGTTCGTTGGAAACGGGCTGGGTGAAAGAGAATTCGGCGTGAGGGTAACGGAAACCGCAACGGCGTCCGCTGGCACCGGCACGCTTTGATAGTCCAAAAAATTGGTCATCACCAACTGTCCGGGATTCGGAATAACGGTCACATTGGTCGGGTTGAAAAACACGTTCGTGTCCCACTGGCTGGAGCGGGTGGAAACTACAAATGTTCCCGGAGCCACCACGTCCGGCTTGAACCGGCCGTTGGCACCCTCCGTCCCGATGCCCACGTTGCCGCGCGAGGAATAGGCCGCCACCTGCGTGCCCGAATCCGTCCCCGCCAGCCAGACCGCGCTTTTATTGGTGACGCCGTTATCCACCGTCGTAACGATGTTCGTGATGTTGCGCAACTGCTCAATGGCCCCCACGGTGATGACGTTCTTCGCCGTGCCCGGCGACAGAATGGTGTCACCCGCACCGCCCGAACCGTTGTCGCCACCACCACCTTGATTGCCCGCCGCAAATACAAACAAGACCGGCTGCGAACCGGTCGTGAACGGCAACGCGTCGCGCGTCGCCGCGTCGTAGCTGGACGCCGCCAGGTCATAGGCCGCGTCGCCGTTGTCCCAACTGTTGTTGGAAATCAGCGCGCCAATGACGGCGGCGTTGGTTTGCAACACATAGTCCGAGTTCCCGTAGTTCAGCGAGAACAAATTTGCCGCCGGGGCCTTGCCACGAAAATCCGCGTTCGTGATCGAGCCTTCCGCATTCGCACCCACGTTCACCGGCGACAGACTTTTAGAGCCGTTGCCGGCGATGATGCCCGCGACGTGCGTGCCGTGGCCGTTCAAATCGCTCAAGTCCGCCGGCGAACCAAACACGCGGCCAGTCAAATCTGGATGCGTCGCGTCCACGCTCGAATCATTCACCGCCACGAGCACATTTGCGCCGGTCAAACCCAGCCAGTCGTTCGTGGCACCGGATGTCGTGTCCGGCGTGATGCCCAGCGTCACGCGCGACAAATCATTTGCGAGACGGTGATGGAAAGCCGGTTCCACCGCCTGCACGCCGGGCAGTTGCGCCAGTGCCGTCCAATTGGCCGGCGGTGTCACGCGCAGCACCGGGCCGAACGCCGAACGGTCGCGGCCGATGATGGTCGCGCCGGTTTTTCGCACCTGCGCTTCCGCCGTGGCGTCGGACGCAAAGAGGCCGAGGTTCAGCGCCGTGCCGGGCGGCAGCGGTGACTGCGTCACGGCCAAACCGAGCAGCGACGGCTGCAATTTGTAATACGGCTCAAACGGCAGCACCACCTGCACCAGCGGGCTGGCTGAGAGCAAACCCGCTTCCGCCGCCGTGGCGTTGACGAGATAGGCATTGTTCGGGATGTAGGAAACCACCTGCGCGCCCGCCGAGGCGATCAGGCTGCGGAACGCCGCGTTCAACTGGCCGCGCGCCTGCACCAGATAGGCGCCGGGCTGACCGGTGGATTTCAAATGCGCCGGGATGGTCAGGTCCAACCGCACGTCCGTATCCACCAGCGCGTTTTGGAGCAGGATCGCGTGCGGCTTGAGCGCGAGTTCGCGGAGCGTCAGCGGCGTGTTCGTCAAACGGAACGCCAGCGGGTTGGTGAAATTGAGCGAGGAAATTTTCTTGGGCGCGTTCGTAGCAGCGGCCGGCGTAGCGGCGACGCCCCCGTCGCCGTGGGTGGTCACGGCATTTCTGCCCGGCGACGAGGTATCGCCGCCATGCGGCCACAACCACCAAACTGCCGCCAGTGACAGCAGGCACAACAAAATCAACAAACACTTTTTCATAACAAATTAATCAGTCAATGCACTTGGCGTGCGGCGGCATGACGCCGCTTTGGATCCGGGCGACTTGTCGCCCGGCGGGAAAGCGGGGACATGTCCCCGCACTCCAAATTCCGTTTCCCAAAATCACTGCGGCGGCAGCGGGTTGTAACTCTCCACCACCGGCGTGTAATTCGTGCCGGTGGCCGTGATGTGCCGTTCCAGGCGGATGACCGCGCGGGCGGCACTCTCTGCCGTGACCTGGTAATTCGTGCATAGGCCGAACTGACCGGCGTTGTTGTCCAGCACCAGCGCGTCGCGCGCGGGCTTGAGCGTCTGCCCAAAACAATAGACCACAAAGCGCGGCGTGTCGCCCACGCGCAGCAGGCCGAGCGTCTGCTGCGGGAGCCATTCGGACAATGCGTCGCTGATTTGCGTGTTTGGATTCAGCCCGGCGAGAAATGGCGAATTCGTGCCGGTCAACACCGAGGCGTTCAGGATGTCCCCGACGTGCGTGAACACGCCGGAATTCTTTTGCGCATTGGTGATGCCCGTCACCAGCGCACCCAGCATGGGGTCGGACAGCCCGGCCGCCCCGGCGGGCGAGATCACCGTGTAACCGCCCACCAGGTTGGTCGGCACCACCAGACCGCTGAATACTGCCGACCAAGCCGCCAGATTTTTCTGGTTCACGGACAAGGCGCCGCGCACGGCATTATCATTGAACCGCGTGGTGAACAAATCAAACAACTGCCGATCCTGCACCGGCGCGCTGTTGGCGGCATCATAGTATTGCGCGTCGCCCGACCATTGCACCCAAGTCGCCGGACCGACCGAAGTATTATTTTTGAGTTTGGGGTCTTGCAATATATCCGAAGCTTTGAGATAAACCGTCTGCCATGGCGTGCCACGATGGACGCGGCCCAGCCAGCCGATGGTCGGCAACGCATTCGTCGGAAAGTCCCAATAGTCCGAACTCCAGACGAGTGGATCCTTGTAAATCAGGTTGTAAGGGTTGGAAAAATCATAGCTGCTGGTATCAACAACTGGCGACGGTTGCCCCCACGGTTGGTAACGACTGGTTGCGGAAAGGTTGGGACTTACGCCAGTGGCGGCAACGTCGGGATCATTGGCATTTGGCGCTGTCGGCACGGAATAAACGCTATCATTCTGCCAAAGTCCATTTATCCGTTTTTGGTTATTTCCTGCCCACATTGCATTATCGCCCGCATTAAGGTCGCCAGCCAAATAATGCACCAGCGGGTCATTCACCTGATAGAGATAAGACACATACACTGTCCGCGCGGGCGTAAACGGTGCCTGATTGGTCAAATCATTGTTGTAGTAACCCGCTCCGAAAGAGTTCATGGGAGCGGTTCTGAGGCCCGCCGCAAATTTTGCTCGAGCCCATGCTTTTGTATCAGTTCCCGGCGGAGCCCCCAGCGTGTTCCAAATTCCAGTGGGTTTTGGAGTCACTGTGACAGCCATAATTGAATAAAAAATTTGATTCATTATCCCGTAACTGGGCCAGGTGTTGTTAAAGTTGTTTGTGGCCCACAAATAATAGTCGGTAGTAACAGAATTCGGATCGTTGAGCTGACTGTTCACGTTGGCGGAGGCAATCGGGTCGCGCAACTGGACATAGTCAATCACATTGGTGCCGTCCACGATATAGGCTTGGAGTTGGTTGGTGACAATCAGTCCCAATTGCGGCAGTGGCGACAACGTGGAATCCCAGGCGCTTTGGGTGTTGTTGGTGAATGTCTTGTTTACAAAATTGTAAGACCAATTGGTATCAACAATACTGTTAGTCCAAACGGCCGATACAAACGAATTGAGAGCCGGCTGGCCGCTGCCGTTCGGGCCCCATTTTGACCCGGGCCAAATGTTGTTGTTATAGGCAAACGGAAAATAATTGGTGGTGGTGAAGGTTCTCCAATAGGGCGAAGTCCAGTCAGAATTTGTCAATCCCATCTGCACCGAACTAATCGCCACGGCCGCCAGCGGACCGACGCCAACATAGTCGTTGGAATAGGAATTCCAAAACGAAACCCCCAGCGTGCTACGGATGTCCATCTGCACTAGTTGATTGGTTAATACCACCGGACCATTGGTTGCTCTCTTCACTGTTTCCAAAGCACGCTGGATCTGGGCGGAGTTGACCATCGAAAACTGGTTAAGACCCGGCAGATTGTGTCCCGGCGGATTTTTCTTCACCCCGATGATCCACGGCACGCCATAGGCGTTCACTAAATAGCCACTGATATTCCTGATGGGCACGTTGTGGTTCAAACCGTTGGCCAACGCCTCCACCGGGTATGGCGTCAGGAAAACCGGATCGTTGACTCCCGTCACACTGATAATCCGAGTGTAACCGGCTATGTAAACATTGGTTGAATTATCCAGCTTCAACATCGGCTTGAACACCGTCGGATAAAAATTCGTCTTCCCGGCGTCATAAATATTCGCCGCAAGCTGGAGCAGGCGGTTGACGGCGGGCGCATACACGAACTGGCCGTTCACATACACCGGGATGTTGGTCACGCCGAACGCCGGGATTTCGTTGGTCATGCCAAAAAGCGGCTGGTTGGTCAGGCCTAATCCACTTGGATCGTAAGCGT
The DNA here is from genome assembly GCA_003151855.1 of Limisphaerales bacterium. Classification (GTDB taxonomy): domain Bacteria; phylum Verrucomicrobiota; class Verrucomicrobiia; order Limisphaerales; family UBA11358; genus UBA11358. Next base: position 14,654 of record PLYV01000200.1, read on the forward strand.
TGGTTTTGCCCGAAGCATCAATGTAATCATAATAGCCGGCGTTGTAGGAGAGACCATAGTAAGTAGCTAGAAAATTGCTGGGGTTGGCCTGAAACCACGCCTTCGTGTAAGCGCCCAGCAACTGGTTGGCGGCGGCGTGGAAAAAATTTGTGGCGCTCCACGGCACCAGATTGGTCTCCGCGCCGGGAACGATGGCGATATTCGTCACCACGCCTAGACTGTTATAGCTCACGACGGCGTTGGAGTAATTGAGGTTCAGCTTGCCGCTGTCCGCCGTGGAGCCGGTGCCCAACTGGTCAAACAGCCGGTAATAGGTGTAGCGGTCGTAGGTGGATTGGCCGCCACCGGCATTGCGAAGACGATCAATGAAATTAAACGAAGGCGCCGTAATTTTGCTCGTGTCAAACAAGTCGGACGGCAGCGAAAAGAAATGGTTTGTGTTGTCCGCGCCAACCCAATGTGTGGTGGAGGACACGCTGTCGCCGCCAGCGAATGGCAGCGGCACGTCGGCGTTGGTGTTTAACGTGGTTTGCAACGGACCATCGCTGTAGCCATCCATGGCATCGTTTGGGAAAACCGTGGCAGCGTCGTTGAACGGTGTATTTCCGAAAACCTGTTCCGCCGTGGCGAGATTTCTGTAATCAAATTGGTAGCGCCACGAAAGCAATGAACGGGCGTCATCAAAGGCCGCACCGTTGTTGTTGTTGTTGTTAAACCATCGAGAATAATTGTAGGGCGCGGAAACAGTGTCCCATTCGTTCGTGTTCAAATCAGTGAGAAAGGCTGCTAAGTTCAACTCCCACGAGCCGACTCCTTGATTACGGAAGAAGCCGTCCTGTCCGGCGGCGGCAGGATTCACGGTCTTTGTGATGGCCTGATTGTGAATATAATTCAAATCGAGCGAATTGCCGATGGGCTGGGCGATGAAGGCGTAGCGCGCCACGAAATGATTGTTGGCGCTGTGCGGCTGGTCGGGCCGTTCCAGCACGCCGATCCATTCGGGGTCGCCCACCATGAAATTGGTCGCCACCTTGACCGAAGTGGAGCTGTCCGCCGTGCCGTCGGTGTGAATGTAGAGCCCGGCGGCATCTATCTGCGGCTGCGGGCCGTTGCCTTCAAAACGATGGTTCTGGTTCAAGTCGAGCCAGAAGCGGAAATCGTAGCCGGGGCCGTTGTTGGTGGACACAAACACCGGCGCGCGCGGCAGCAGCCAGAGGTTCGCGATGTTCTGCTCCAGATCGGCGGCGGTGTAAGGCGAGTTGTCCGAGGTGATGTCGTAATTGACATTCGTTGGGCTTTGGCTGCCCGGCACATAGCCCACCGGGTTGATGTAATTCGTGGAGACGAGGAGGTGGTAGTCGTAGGCACCCTGGTTGGTGGTGGCGAAGACGTTCGCGGCCAACTGCGCCTCCGCCGCCGCAAGGGCGGAATCCGTGGCCAGCCGCGCGACGGCGGTGTCCGTGGTGGTGCTCACGGCGTTGCGCTCGCGCCGCGCGATGGCGAGGAACGCCACCGCCATGATGAGCGTGACCGAGAGCAGGATGAGCGTGATGATCAGCGCCATGCCCGCGCGCCGGCGGCGCGAAGGTTGAAGATTGAAGGTTGAAGGTTGAAGGTTAGCTTCCAACTTCCAACTTCCAGCTTCTTGGGGCAAAGGGATTTTCATGGGTAGGCCGAGGGGTCAACGTTCGGGATGCTCACGCGCTGGCGGAACACATGCACCGCGCCGGACTGCTGCGCCAGGTAATTGCTCTGCGCCGTGGGATTTTGCGAAAGCGATTCCGCGCGCGCCAGCACGCGGTCTTCCAGCACGCCGAGTTCCAGTTCCACCGAGGCGGGAACGGTGTTGCTGAAGAAACAGAAACCAACCTCGCCGTTCGCCGGCGCGGAATACCAGACATTGGCCGGAAGTTTTTGATTCAACATATAACCGTTGGTCTGCCAATAACCATTGGGATCATAGGCGCGCACCACCAGATGAACCACGCCGTCCATGACGTGGCTGAGGCTGGCGTTGGTCCACTCGCCGTTGTTGATGATGGCCGTAAAATTGGTGAACAGCGTGAGCGGTGACACCGAAAGGTTGACGCTCGCGTAATACCGGTAAAGCGGATACAGCGGGGCGTTGTTCGTGCAGTTCACGGCATAGCCGACGCCAGTCCAACTATCGCGGCCATTGATATTGTCCCGGCCCAGCAGGAAGAAATAATTCAACGTGTTCGTCCGCAACGTGCCGCTGCCCGGCAACGTTTGCAGCAACGGAAAATAATACAATGCCGGGGAATAGTTGTTGTCGAGGGCGAAGAAATTCACCGGAACATAGCTGGTCACCCAACCATTGACCGTCACCGGGCCGTTGCTCACGCCGCCGCTCAGTGCCATGGTGTGCAAATCAGCGGTCATCAGTTCCATCGTTGCGCGGCTGCCCTCCAGCACGTCGGTCTGGGTGACGGCGGCGCGGAACGCCCGCTGCGTGCTGCTGAACACCGCCATCAGCGCCAGCACGATGAGCGAGAGCAGCGAGACCACCACGAGGATTTCCACGAGGGAAAAGGCGAGGCGAGAGCGGAAAGCGGAAAGCGAAAAGCGGAAACGCCTCCCCTCGTCCGGGGAAAGCGGAAGTCGGCTCGCCGCGCCGAAGCGCCGCGCAGGCGGGAAATTGGAAAGCGGAAATTTCATGGCGCGTTGGTGAACTGCGGCTGGTAAAAATAGACCGACTGGATGTTCCCATTGAACTGCTGCACCAACTGCCCGGCCACCGTCGTGCGGAAGGTCTGGCGGCCGTTGCCCAAATTGCCATTGGGCAGTTGCGGCCAGAAGAACGTCAGGCGCAGCTCGCGCTGGTTGCCGGCAAGCTGGGTGGTGAAGGAATTGTGCGCGCCGGCGTTGAATGTGTTCGTGTCCACCGGCATCGGCGCGTTCACGCAGAAAATGTGGTAGCCAAAACTGTCGCCGAGCATGAGGTCATTGTTTTGCGGCGGCCGATCCGCCGCCAGACCGCTGAGGGAGCGGACATAGGCGGTGATGTGGTTGCTGTAATAAAACTGGCCGAACGTGTCCGCCAGCGGCTTGCCGTTGCTATCGGTAAATTCCGGCACACTCAAGCGTCCGATGATGTTCACGCCGTTGGTGAGGCTGTAATAGTTATTGGCGACACCGTCAAACGTAGCCGCATTGTAAGTGAAGCCATTAGTCCCATTTTTATAGCTTCCATCAGACTTGTATGTGGTCCAGTGGTTCGTAATGGCATAGACGTAGTTGGTCAGGTAATCCGCGCCGCGCGCGGCGTCGCGGATGGCGCCGAGCAGCACGGTGGCGTCCTGGTTGATGACGGTCTCCTCGCGGGTGTCGCGCTGGGTGTTCAGGCCCAGCGGCAGCACGCCGATGATGGCCACGAGCGCAAACCCGATGATGGCGAGGCAAATCGCAATCTCAATCATGGTGAAGCCGCGCGCATTGACGATTGACGATTGACGATTGACGATTTGAAGACGACGCGACGCGACCGATTTCCTGCCGTTCGCGGAAATTGGAAATTGGAAATTGGAAATTGGAAATCTCATTGGATTTTCTGGTGCAACGCCACGGCGCGGCCGGTGAGGTGATCAATGCGGATGACGTTGAACATGGAGTTGGTGCTGTTGCCGGGCGGATTTTCCGAGACGTCGGGCGCGGCGAGCAGCAGCGCCTTGGTCGCGGGATCGGCGGCGTAAAACACCGCGCCTTGCGCGAGCGGAATATATTCGTCCTGCTGCGCCATGTTCATGCCGTCCACCGTCAACTGGCCGAGATAGTTGAAGGCGATGTAAGGCAGCGCCGGCTGCCCGGCGACATAGTTGGTCTGGAGCGGGAACGGAAACAGGTTCGTGTAATTGAACGCGTAAATCGGATAGGTCGCGTTCGCCACATAGTCGTTGATGACGGAATAGGCGGTGTAAAATTTGTTGCTGGCGATGAACGCGCCGTCCGGCAGCGATTTCCATTCGCTGAGATAATTGGTCGTGCCCTGCCCCGGCTGGTCGCCGATGGAGCGCAGCGAGACAAAAGTGTAGCCGGTGAATTGTTTGTCCAGCAGGTTGCTGCCGGCAGCGCGCGCAGCGGGCGACAGGCTGTTCCACCACGCCATGCTGCCGTTCGGCGACCAGAAATATTGCGGCACGAAGACCATGTAAACCGTGGTGTGCTGACTGATGGCCAGCTGCCGCGCGTGGCCAACATCGTCCAGCAACTGGCGCGAGGCGCTGACCTGGACGTTGGACTTGCCGAGATTCTTGAGCGCCGGCACGGACAGCGCGGCAAGGATGCCGATGATGGAGATGACGACGAGCAGCTCCAGCAGCGTAAAGGCATTTTTGATTGCCGATTGCCGATTTCCGATTGCTGATTTTGAAAACAGAAGCGTCCGCCGGCTCCGCTGCGGAACCTGAAACCTGAAACCTGAAACCTGAAATTCAATCTTCATTTTACTGCCAGCTCAGGACGTTGTCCCGGTTTTCGTGGTCGGTGGCCGGATCGCCGGAATCAATTTTTTTGTTGGGCCCGGCGGACCAGACCATGACTTTGCCGTGATAAAGAAAATTATCGCTATTTGGGTTGGCGTTTGGATTAAACAGGCCATTGTAGCCGGTGCCGGAGCCTAAATTTTTCTGCGAAACTTTTTGCAGGCAGAAAAAAAGATCGCTGGTGCCTTGGGCCGTTTGAGAGCTTTCCATGGAGTAACTCGTGTTCATCGTGATGACGTAGGGATTGCCCCACGGGTCGCGGTAAATGCCGTTGTTATCCACGCCGCCAAGCGGCTGGTCGCCTGTCCCCGGATCACCGGACAGCTTGGCGTTGAGATATTTCACCTGCTTGGGATTTTTGACATGGTTGGTGTTGCAAGTCGGCGCGCTGTTGGGATAAACCGTCAAATCCATGAGGATGGCAACCACGTTGCTGTTGTTATTCAGGCTGTAACCCGAATCCGCCACCGAGGCGTGGCTGGTCGCACCGGCTGACCAAGTAATCCCTGATTGGGGAGATGGCATGAAACCGCAGGTGTAATCGTAGCCGCCTTTGCGGACGTTGTCGTTCAGCCAGCTTTGTTCGTCCGCCGAAATGGGAAACCGCCCGTAGTCGGTGTCGTAGGCATTGATGGCGTTTACGATGTCCGCCATCTCCGTCTTGGCCTTGGCCTTTTTCGCGGCATCCTTGACATGAATCAATGCCGGCATCAGCATCGCGGCGAGGATGCCGATGATGGCGATGACGGTGAGCAGTTCGACAAGGGTGAACGCTTGGGAATTGCGGGGCGCGGAGTGCGGAGTGCGGAGTGCGGTTGGCCGATTGGCGATTTTTTTCATAGGTTTGAACAGGTTTTGGCGGCGGTCAGGATGCGGCAGCAGCGCCGGCGAGGGCAGTGGTTTGGCGGCTGCGGCGCGGTGGGTTTCCATGCCCGCCCGCAGTTTGATGGAGGGACACCACGAGCAATCATGCCACTCGACCGCCAGGGAACATTTCCAGCAGTCGGGGCCGTTGATGGCGGAGTCAGAAAACATAATCAGGGCAGCGGGCTGTTGATGAGGGTCTGCCGGCTCCAGTTGCAGACGAGGTTGGTCTTGCCGCTGATGACCAACTGCACCCAGAGGTCGTAGGAATTGGGATTGTTCACGCCGGGATAAACATAGCGAATCGGATTCAGGCCGGAGGCGCTCAACGGCTTGTAGTTGTCATCCGGCCCGCCGACGGAGGTGACGAGGACGGTGGTGGCAACGAGATTGTTCGACACCGGGCTGTAAACATCTTTTTGCCGGATGCCGGACAGGAAATTTTTCGCCTTGAGATCGTCCTCGCCGGTGCCCTTGGTGCAGTTGATGAAACCGCCAACGCCGTAAGCGGTTTTCACATCGGTTATGGCAATGGTGGCACTGCCGTCCAAGGTCACATAGTTGTTGCCGTTGTTAATTGTGCCCGCAAGTTCGTAATAAAGCTGGCTGAACTGCGCGGGGGCATAATTGGCAGTTGCCGAAAGCTGGTTGCCCGGCGGATACGCGCCATACTTGGCCTTGTAATTTTCCAGCGCGGTCTGGAGGAATTCCATTTCGGCGCGCGCCGTCTTGAGATACTGCTGCTTTTTGATCATGCCCAGCGCCGGGATGGTGAAGCCCGCCAGCACGCCGATGATGGAGATGACGACGAGCAGTTCAATCAGGGTGAACGCCCGCACATTTCCGCTTTCCGCTTTCCGCTTTTCGATTTTTTTCATGTTCATTTCAGTTCCTGTTCCATCCGTTCGCTCAACCATTGCTTGATCATGCTCTGGTAGTTCAAATACCGCGAGCGCGCCATGCGCTTGATTCGTGCCAGCATCCGCGGGTCAATCCGCAGCGTGATGGTCACGGACTCGGAACCTTCCGCACCGCCCGCCACCGCCGTCTCCATGAGCCGCAGGTCGGGCCGGCTCTCCAGCCAGAACGCCGCCTCGGCCGATTCGCTGTCGAAAATCGGCACGTCTTCCCAGTTGGCAAAAGTCTGCATCACAAATTTTTAATTTTAAATTTTTAGTTTTGAGTTATTCCGACGCCCGCCGACCAACTAAAAACTCAACACTAAAAACTGAAAATTCTTCACGCGAGGGTCTGGTCCATTTTCCGCTGGTAGAAGAAGCGTTCCTCCGGCTCGAACGGCCGCGCCAGCAGCACGCGCACCTGCTTGCCGTTCGTGCGATAGACGCTGTAAATCCCGATGCCGTTGGCGGACATCCCTAGGTTGAAAAACCGCGCCTGCACGCCAAAACGGGGCGTGTCCGGCATCAGCCGCACGGCAAACGGATCCTCAAACGACTCTTCTATTTCCCGATGGCTCAAAGAACCAAGCTCAAATGGCAAATTATTCCAATCGAACTCCATAAAGGGTCAGATGTAAATAGTTCGGCCATGCAATGTGAATACAATGTATTTACTCGCAGTGCCGGGTTTTGTCAAGTTTGAGGTCAAAATTTCTGATTAAGCCCCGTTTCAGGACTATTCCTTTTTGCCGTTAGTGTCGCCCTCACCGCTCAAGTTGGTGATCATGGCGATCAGGGGCAAAAACATCGCGATGACGATGCTGCCGACGAGCACGGCCAGAAACACGATCATGATCGGTTCCAGCAGCGAGGTCATGGCGGCGACGGCGTTGTCCACTTCTTCATCGTAGTTGTCGGCGATTTTCAGCAACATTTCCGGCAACGCGCCGGTCTGTTCGCCGACATCCACCATGCTGATGACCATCGGCGGAAACACGCGCGAGGCTTCGAGCGGCGCGGTGATGGTTTCGCCTTCCTTCACGCTTTCGTGAACNNTGAGCGCCTGCAAAATCGGCACGCCGCTGCTGACGAGCGTGCCCAGCGTGCGGGTGAAGCGCGAGATGGCCACCTTGGTCACCACCGGGCCGGTCGGCGGCACGGTCAGCTTGACCTTGTCCCAGAAGTGCCGGCCAAACTTGGTCTTGATGAAGAGCAAAAACAAAACCACAAACACGGCGACGCCGCCCATGGTCGGCAGGATGTGGTGCAAAATCATGTCGCTGACGCCGAGCACAAACAGGGTGAAGCCCGGCATCGTGATGTTCATGCCGGCAAACACGTCCTTGAACTTGGGCACCACAAAGCACATCAGCAAAATCATGATGCCGACCGCCACGATCAAAACCGCCACGGGATAAAACAGCGCCGCCTTGACCTTGCCCTTGATCTT
>PLYV01000228.1 GCA_003151855.1 Limisphaerales bacterium
AAGCGGCGCGCTGGGGAAATTCGATTTGGTTCTCCACATGGGTGCTTGCTCGGCGACGACGGAGAAAGACGCGACGTATCTCGCCAAAAACAATTACGAATTCACCAAAGACCTTGCGCACTGGTCGCTGGCGAACAAGGTGCGTTTTGTCCATGCGTCGTCCGCCGCCACTTACGGCGACGGCGCACAGGGCATGGAAGACAACGAGTCGGCGCTCGACACGCTTCGCCCGCTGAACATGTATGGTTACTCAAAACACCTGTTCGATTTGCACGCCAAGCGCGCCGGTTTCCTGAACAAGATCTGCGGCCTGAAATTTTTCAACGTCTTCGGTCCGAACGAGGATCACAAGGGCGACATGCGCTCGCTGGTTCACAAAAGTTTCGCGCAGGTGCAAACCAAGGGTGTCATCCAGTTGTTCAAGAGCTATCGCAAGGATTACAAGGATGGCGAGCAGAAACGCGATTTTCTCTACGTCAAGGACTGCGTGGCGATGACGCTGCACCTCGCCGCGACGCCGCGGGCGTGTGGCCTGTTCAACATCGGTTCCGGCCAGGCGCGGACGTGGATTGATTTGTCGAACGCCGTCTTCACCGCGCTGAAGAAGAAGCCGGTCATCAAGTTCATCGAGATGCCAGAGACCATCCGCGACAAGTATCAATACTTCACGCAGGCGAACCTCCTGCGGCTGCGCGGTGCCGGCTACGCCGCGCCCGTCACGTCGCTGGAAAATGCCGTTCACGACTACGTGCGCAAATATCTCGTCACGGACAAGCGGCTCGATCCGGCGGCGGAATAAATTTGGCGCGCGCACCGCATGGCCGCGTCCGAAAATCCCAAGTATCTCCGGCAACTGGACGGCTTGCGCGCCCTGTCGGTGGCGGCGGTGGCGTGGAGCCATTGGCGGCTGTGCTGGACGCTGGCGCCGTCCCGCTTCCCCGGCGCGGAATTCGGTGTGGAGACTTTCTTTGTCATCAGCGGATTTCTCATCACGGGCATCCTGCTGGACAACCGCTCGGAATGCTCCCGGCAGACGATCTTAAAACAATTTTACATCCGCCGCTTCCTGCGGATATTTCCGGTTTTTTACGCCACCCTCCTCGTCGGACTTATGTTCAACGTGACCGGCCTGCGGGAATCGTGGGGCTGGCACGTCGCCTATATTTCCAATGTCTATTTTTATCAATACGGATGGCACGGTGCGTTGAGCCATTTCTGGTCGCTGGCCGTGGAGGAACAATTTTATTTTTTCTGGCCGCTGCTGATGCTGTTTTTACCCGGCAGCTGGCTGCGCCCGGTCATATTGATGGCGGTGCTGGTGGCGCCATTTTACGCGATGGCGATGAATGCCTCCATCCTCGGTAATCCCACCGCGAGCGTCCTGATGCCCAGTTGCATGAGCGCGCTGGGAATGGGGGCGTTCATCGCCTGGTCGGCGCGCAATGGCATCACCATGCGCCCGTTCAAACAATGGCTGCTGTGCCTTGGGTTGGTCGGCGTCGCCGTCTGGCGCGGCTGCGGCTGCCCGGCGGCCTTCAACCCGCTCAACCGGTTCGCGGAGGATTGTATTTTGGGCTGGCTGGTGTTTTCCGCCGCCGAAGGGTTTGGTGGATTGGCCGGGGCGATTCTGGCATGGGCCCCCATGAATTACCTGGGCAAAATCAGCTACGGCCTTTACATCTTTCACAACTTCGCCGCGCCCGCTGGCCAGAGCTTGATGAACTGGTTGAACAACCCGCCGTGGCTCGTAAAAATCTATGACATTCCCAGCTGCCGGGTTTTGCTGTATGTTGCCGGCACCATCGGTCTGGCCTCGCTGTCCTGGTTTTGCTTTGAAAAACCCATCAACGATCTGAAGCGAAAATTTCCTTATCCGGCCGGCCGCAAACCAAGTTCACCGTAACGTCGCTTGCCGTTTTTGGCGGTTCGTCTCATCATCAGGAAAATGAAAGCGAAACGTTTTGCCCATTTTCCGGCTTGGCTCGCGGCCGCCGTTTTTTTGAACTTGTCGCTGTGGGCGGATGAATTTCCCGCGACCACGCTGCCGGTCGGGCGCAGCGGCGATGCGCTCATCACGCCGGCCAACCAAATCGTCACGCCCGCCGGCACGCAGGTCGAGCTGCCCGGCGTGCGGCCAAACGCGCTCGCGTTGAGTCCCGATGGCCGGCTGCTCGTGACCGCCGGCATCGCGCACGAACTGGTCGTCTTGGATCCGGCGACCGGAACTGTTTTGCAAAAAGTTGCACTGTCTTCCGGTCAGGAGCTGGAGCCGCCGCCGCTCACCGCCGCGATTCTGGGCGCGGACGAAAAGGCGCAGTTGAGCTTCACCGGCCTGAAATTTTCCCCCGACGGCACGCGGGTTTATCTGGCCAACGTCAGCGGCGACGTGAAGGTTTTTGCCGTCAGCCGCGATGACAAAATCTCGCCGCTGTTTTCCATCGCGTTGCCGCCGGCCAATGCGCCGGAGCGCACCAATGAAATCCCCGCCGGCCTCACGGTTTCCGCCGACGGCAAAAAACTCTACGTCGCAGGCAATCTTTCCAACCATCTGCTCGAACTCGACGCGGCGACTGGAAAAGTTATGCGGACTTGGAATGTTGGCGTTGCGCCGTTCGAGGTCGTGCTGGCGGGGCACAAGCTTTATGTCAGCAACTGGGGCGGACGCCGGCCCGACTCCGGCAGCGCGACCGGTCCAGCCGGGCGGGGGACGCTGGTGCGCGTGGATGCGCGGAGCATCGCCAGCGAAGGCTCGGTGTCGGTGATTGATCTGACTGGGAGCGCCGGCATCTTGCCGGCGCTCCCGGAGCGTGAAATCGTCATCGGCCCGCACGCGTGCGCGCTGGCGCTTTCGCCGAACGGTCGGTTTCTCGTCGCCGCCAGCGCGGGCAGCGATATGTTGAGCGTGATTGACACGCGTAACGACGAGGTTATCGAGACCCTCACCGCGCGGCAAAATCCCGGCGACCCTTTCGGCGCGCAGCCGGACGCGCTGGCGTTTGATCCGGCGGGGAAAATTCTATACTGCGCCAATGCCTCGCAAAACGCCGTCGCCGTCTTCCAATTCGCGCCGCGCGAAACAAAGCTACTCGGCCTGATTCCCGCTGGCTGGTTTCCTGGCGCGCTGGCATTCGATGCGCGTGGCAAAAAACTCTGCGTCGCCAATCTGAAATCCATTGCGACGCGAACGGAACACGCGAAGCTCGGCGCGGACGGCTTCGGCTTCAACACCAAACAATACGCCGGCTCGCTCTCGCTGATTCCCGTTCCGTCGAAAGGCGGGCTGGCCGCGTTCACGCAAACGGCGCTGGCGAATCTGCGTTATCCGCTGCTCGCGCAGGCGATGCTGCCGCCGCGCCTGAACCGCGCGCCGCAGCCGGTGCCGGAGCGCGCTGGCGAGGCCAGCGTGTTTCGGCACGTCCTCTACATCATCAAGGAAAACCGCACTTACGATCAG
>PLYV01000063.1 GCA_003151855.1 Limisphaerales bacterium
GGTTTATTCGCGCCTACAATGATTTTGGCCAGCCCATCGGCTCGAAAGTCTGCAAGGAAGGCAAAATCTTCATCGAATCGCAGGGCATGTGCATCATGGCCGGCGTCGGTCTGGACGACGGCAAGGCGAAGCTCACGCTCGAATCGGTCAACAAGCACCTCGCCACCAAACACGGCATCGTGCTCAACAACCCGGCGTTCACGAAGTATTACATCGAGATGGGCGAAATCTCCTCGTATCCGCCCGGCTACAAGGAAAACGCGGGTATTTTCTGCCACAACAATCCGTGGATCATCATCGCCGAAACGATGGTCGGCAACGGCAACCGCGCGTTTGATTATTACACCCGCATCAATCCATCGGCGCGCGAAAACATCGGCGATCTGCACCGCTGCGAGCCGTATGTCTATGCGCAGATGATCGCCGGCAAGGACGCGCCCACGCATGGCGAGGCCAAGAACTCGTGGCTCACCGGCACGGCGGCATGGAATTACTTTACCATCACGCAGTGGATTCTCGGCATCCGCACCGGCTTCGACGGCCTGGTGGTGGACCCGGTGATTCCGGCCAAATGGAAAGGTTTCACCGTCACGCGCAAATTCCGCGGCAACACCTACGTCATCGAAGTGAAGAATCCGAACGGCCAGCAACGCGGCGTGAAGAAACTGGTGGTGGACGGCAAGGAAGTCGCCGGCAATGTCCTGCCGGCGTGCGCGCCCCAGACCGAACCCATCCGCGTGGTGGCGGTGCTGGAAGGCTAGGATCGTGAGCGGCGGAAAATTCCGCCTTGAAATGATAATTACAGTTCGTCGCGCGACCTCCGGTTGCGCGATGAATTTAATTTGCCGACAAAATAGAAACACGTCATTTATGAATTCATTCATTCGCTCCGTTTTTAAGCCGGCCAGCATGGCGGCAATTTTGTTCGCCACGCATATCGCCGCCGCCGAGCCGGCGCGCGTCGCGTGCGTGGGCGACAGCATCACGTTTGGCTGGGGCTTGCATCAGACGTATCCGGTGCGGCTGGGCCAGTGGCTCGGAACGAATTATGAAGTCCGCAACTTCGGCGTGAGTTCCACAACAGTGCTGCATCGTGGCGATTATCCCTACATTGGGCGTCCAGCCTACACCAACGCGCTGGATTTCAGGGCGGACATCGTGGTGATTGATTTCGGCGCGAACGACAGCAAACATCCCAACGACGGCAGCCTCGACGCGACCAATACCGTGAACAACTGGCAGCACAAAGGCGATTTCATCGGCGATTACAAAGCGATGATCGCCGCGTTCCGCCAGGCCAACCCGGCGGCGAAAATTTTCATCTGCTACCCGACGCCGGATTTTCCCGGTCGCTGGGGCATCAACGAAAGAACGATCCGCGAGGAGATGATTCCGCTGATTCGCACGGTGGCCGATGAAACCGGCGCGAGCGTGATTGATTTGCATGCCGCGCTGGCGGGCAAGGCGGACTTGTTTCCCGACACCGTCCACCCGAACGACGAAGGTGCGAAGCTGTTGGCGGCGGAAATCTTCCGCGTGTTGACGGGCAAATCGCCGCCGGAAGACAAGGGTGAACCGGACGCATCGGCTGCGGCATTAAAACCAAAACGCAAAAGGGCGCTTAATCTTTTTCCGCCCTATTTTGCGTGGAACAACAATTTCAGCGGCCAGGAAATCGGCTGGCAGCCGGGCACCGGGGACGCGCCGCAGTGGACGGCGAATTTTAATTTCACGACCAACAGCCTTTACGGTTACCCGGCGAGCATTCGCGGCTGGCACTACGGTTTTAATCCGGCGAACGACAATCTGTTTCCGAAGAAGCTTTCGGAAACCACCAGCATTCCCTGTTCGTTTTCCTACAACTGCGGCGGCGACGATCTCCACGGCGATTTTGCCTACGACCTGTTCCTGCGGCACGACGACCGGAAAGCGTCGCCGCAACTGGAAGTGATGGTGTGGGCCGGCAACAATTCCACGCCGATCGGCGAAATGATTTCAACAAACATCATCACGGTGGAAGACGTTTCGTTTGACCTGTGGGCGGGCACAAATGCTCCGGCTGGCTACTACGTTTATTCGTTTGCGCCGCACCAGAAAACCGCCGCGCTGCCGACGGAAGGCAGCCTGAATGCGGACATGATGGATTTCCTCCGACTGCTGGAAGGGCATCCGCATTTCAACAAGGAAATGTATCTGGATGTGGTCGAGGCCGGCTTCGAAATCGTGCGCGGCAAAGGCTGGGTGACGTGCGGCTGGTTCAGTTGCGAAGCAAATTGAACCAGCCGCATTATGTCCTGTTACCAGAGAATTCTGGTTTGAATTGAATTATTCTGTGAGCGCATTCTCCGGGATGGGTTATTCGGTCAAACACGGTTCGGCGTGCCAAATCTCCCTGGCATACTCGGCAATGGTGTGGTCGCTCGAAAACCGGCCATACGCGGCGAGGTTCAGGATCACCTTGCGCTTCCATGCCGGCTGGGCGGCATACAATTCTCCCAGCCGTTGATGCGCCTGGGCGTAACTGGCGAGGTCGGCCAGATGGCGGTAGTGGTCGCCGTGCTGCTGCAGCGCGGCGGAGTTTATCGCGGGCGTAATGTTCATGGATTTGCCATATGTGTTGCATCTTTTGCGACGGCAACGGAGGAGCGGCTTGGTGAATTTGGTTTGACGGGCTGGTTCTTCAGGTCGGAGACCAACCGTCTAAATTCCACGTTATCGGCAAGCTGGCGGGCGGCCAACTGGCGCAAACGGTCCACCGTCTTTGAAGGAAGTTGAAGCGACGTGGGCACGGTATTGAAAAAGCGGCGGTCGGACTCATCGCTCAGTTGATTGAAATGCAGTTCGATGACGTAAGTAGTGATTTCAAGCGGCGCGGAATCGCCCGGGCCAGTGTGCTCACGAGAAAGACGCGCCATGACTTCCTTGAATAATTCAATGGTTTCGAAGGAATAATGGCTCACGGTAACCTGGCCAACGGAGCCGAGCAGCGCTTTTAAGCCAAGCGGGCGTTCTTTGGAATCCCAGCCGTAGTCAAAGTCCCTGTCCGCATCAACGACTATAAGGGCAACGCGGCGGGGGATTCTCACAGGCACGCTGGGGAGTTGAGTGGACTGTTCGTGGGCTATCACCCGATCAATCGCGCCCCGCAATCCGAGATAGTCGGAAAATCCGCCATCTACCAAATGGATGAAGTGCCGCTGCCCATCCGTGTATGAGCGCGCCTGCGAAGCGACGTATCTCAGGCGGGGCGAGGCCGCCGGGTCGTCCAGTATGGACGGTATCCATTGCGGCTCGGCTTCCGCTTGCTTCGTTGAATAGTTTTTCAGATTCACAGGGGTTAGATACATCGGAAGCGCCGTGGAGGCAGCCACTGCGCGGGAAACCGGGAAATGCGACAGGTCCGACCGTATCAGGTCAAATTCATCCTGGGTGAATTCGAACCGCGCGCCGGAAGCGACGTCCGTCGCGTTGACGCAGAGAAATGGGCGGCCACCCCGGGCCATTAAATCGCCAAACGTCGCGTCCTTGAAGAGCAGGTGATCATAATACTCCGCCGCCAAATCGCTCCGGCTGAATGACGGTGTGGCCAGCCTGACCAGATTCCAAGGCTCCAGAACCCGCAGGAGCAAATCGGTCTGCACATGCTTTTTGAGAAACTTCGATTCAAAGTCCGAGAAGATGCGGTCTCCCCAGAGGGCATAGTAAGCCGCGGTGAAGCTGCCGCCGGAAACCGAGGAAATGATGTCCACGTCGTCCAACAACCGGTGTTGCTTTCCCTCCGCGCCCACGGGTGTGCGCGCGAGTTCCTCCAACACACCATACGACAGCGAGGCGGCGCGCGTGCCGCCGCCGGAAAAGGCGAGCATCAAGAGCAAATCGGAGGAATTCGTCGGCGAGGCAGTGTTTTGAAAACGATAACCGGTCCGCTGGTCCGTCGAAACCAACGGTGCGTTCTGCGGGATATGTGCGCATCCGCTGACCAGCAACAAAACAGCGAGGAAAAATGGAATGGGTTTTATGATCATGGTTGTTCTCTCCTGCTTTAACTCACGGCAATCACCGATGCCTTGCCAAAGCTGTCAACCCGAACGAATCCAGCGGCATCCGAATCCAGTTCCGGCTCGCCGTCCACCAGAAACACATATTGGTGGTGGCCATGTGTCAGCGGGACCTGGACAAACCAGCAGCCTCCAGGCTGCCTTTGCATCGGCAGCGAGGCCAAATCCCAATTGTTGAAATCCCCCACCAGCCGCACGGACTTGGCATCGGGCCTGGCGTGGCAATAAAAGTNNTCGTCCAGTTCGCGGCCGGGACCACCGCCTCGCGACCGGTAAATCGCTTGGGCGCGCTTTCGGATTTGTTCCGGGGCAGGCTGGAGTTTTGGTGTGTTAATAGTTGGCGCAGTTTGAATCTGCCTGATCGGTTTTTGTTTTCGTGTTTTCATGTTGTGGATTCTTTCATTGGTGGTGTGTTGGTTGGTAAAGGTCTAATTTTCCAGTAGCGGCTCCTTTCAGGAATAAAGACACCGCCTGTTCAGCCGTGCTTCTGGTTAAAAGACGCCGAGCGTCGGCCAGGCGAAGGAGGATGTGAAGGTGGATCATGCCTAGAAAACCGACCGCAAATAACCGGCTGTCAAATTGATTGCGAAGCGCCCTTCCAATCTTTCCCTGTTCCATAACATCCTGAATCAACGCAAGGCGTTTTTGTGCTTTGCCAAAACAATGTTTATGCGGCGGGCCTTGTTCCTTGGCCTGAAGCAAGAGGTCAACCGCCAGACTCATGACTTCCGGCCGGTCGCAGGCAAATTGGAACATCGCGGCGCAGATTTCCACGAGTCGCTCGGGCGTGTCTTCCACATCGCCCTTGATTCTTGA
>PLYV01000210.1:0-192 GCA_003151855.1 Limisphaerales bacterium
CTGAATTCAATTCGTTGCCGCTGGAGGCGCTGGTCAAAAAGTCGCTCGCCACCAGCACTGCCATTGCGCGCGAGGCTGCCGGGAAAAGCAAATTTTCCCTCGCCGATTTCGCCACGCTGATTTCGCCGGCGGCATCCGAAAACCTTGAGGCGATGGGCCGCCGCGCGCATCTGATGACGCAGCAGCGGTTCG
>PLYV01000210.1:203-13414 GCA_003151855.1 Limisphaerales bacterium
CAGGGTTTCCGCAACCTGCTGCTCGTCGCGGGCGAACATCCGAAGTTCGTCTCCAACGGCTACCTCCGCGACTGCATCGAAATGTTGCATCCCGAATGGCCCAGCATCTCGCTCGAAGTCGGGCCGATGGAAGCCGAGGAATACCGTCCGCTCGTCGCCGCCGGCGCGGACGGACTGGTCGTTTATCAGGAAACTTACGACCGCGCGGTCTATGCCGAGATGCACACCGCCGGGCCGAAACGGAACTTTGACTGGCGGCTCGAAACGCCGGAGCGCGCCTACGCCGCCGGTTTCCGCCGGCTTGGCATCAGCCCGCTTTACGGCCTGGCCGACTGGCGGCTCGAAGCGTTGAGCGCGGCGGCTCACGCGGATTATCTTTTACGCAACTGCTGGAAGGCGGCGCTGACCATTTCCACCGTGCGCATCCGGCCGTGCGCGGGCGAGTTTCAGGCGCGCACGCACATCAGTGACCGCGAACTGGCGCAGCTCATTTGCGCCATCCGCATCATGTTTCCCGACGTGGGCATCGTGTTGTCCACGCGCGAAGTGCCGGCTTTGCGCGACGGTTTGATACCGCTCGGCGTGACGATGATGAGCGCCGGCGCACGCACCGAACCCGGCGGTTACACCGGCGCGGGCAAGGAAAAAATCCATCACACCGAACGCGGCGTAATCAAGGAACTGCTCTCCGGCGCCAGCGAATGGGCGCCGCAGGCGAATCATCCCACGAACGCGACCGGCCAGTTCAACATCGCCGACGAGCGCTCGGCGGGCGAGGTGGCGGAACGCATCCGCAAGCTCGGCTACGAACCGGTGTGGAAAGACTGGGACGCCGCGCTGACGATGTGAAAATGCCATGCGCCAGTTCGCGCTCATTTTATTTCTGTTCGCGGCGACTTGGATTGCTTCCGCCGCCGAGACAAATTATTTCTGCGTCGTGTGTGGCAAAGGGCCGCTGACCGGGCGCATCTGGATGTCCAAGTGGGGCGCGGTCTGCGACGATTGTTACAAGCTGGAAAATCATTGCTCCCTCTGCGGCCTGCCCATCGGCAAGGACTTCGTCAAGACGGGTGACGGGCGGTTCATCTGCAAGTTCGACCAGCCGAACGCCGTGCTGGACGTGGCCGGGGCGCGGGAAGTTTTCGCCGACGCGCGCCGCGAGCTGGTCGGGCTGTTCGGCCGCGGCTTCCTGCTGAATTTTCCCGACGTGACGGTGAACCTGTTCGACGTGGATTACTGGTCGGAGAAAGGCCGCGAGGACGGCTTGCACAAGTTTGGTTTTTCCAGCACGCGCCGGACGCGCACGGGCGATTGCACGCACGAGGTCGTGATGTTGAGCGGTCGTCTGCGCACCGAGCTGGCGGCCACGGCGGCGCATGAATACACGCATTTGTGGATCAATGAAAACCGCCAGGCGGAGCACGCGATTGACAGCGACACGATTGAGGCGATCTGCGAATTGTCCGCCTACAAGCTGATGGAAGCGCGGTCGCAACCGGAGCAGATGCAGCGGATTCTCGACAATCCCTACACGCACGGCGAAATTAAAAAACTGGTCGCGCTCGAAAAACAAAACGGCATCGGCTCCGTCCTGAACTGGGTAAAAAACGGCACGACCGCGACGCTGGACACCGAAACTTCCGCCCTCGCCGCGCCGGTGAAAAAATCGGCGCTGACGTTCTCGAATGTTCCGCCGCCATTGCCGGCGGCGTTGAAGCTGGCCGGCTTGCTGCTGGAAGGCCAGAGCCGCCGCGCCATCGTCAGCGGCGTGTCGTTCGCGCCGGGCGAGACGAAAGCCGTGAAATTGCAGAATCGCACGGTGCAGATCCGCTGCCGTGAAATTCAGGCTGACAGCGTGGTGCTGGAAGTGGCTGGCGTGCCGGAGCCGCTCACGCTGAAAATCGGCGAGGAAAAATTTGTGCCGTAAATCCGGTCCAATTACAGCACCGCACTGTTCACTTCAAAGCTCCGACACCAGCTTGCTCATGGCGGATTCCTGCCGCCGCATGGATTCAAACAGCTTGAACTGCGCGCGGCAGCGGTCGAGATTTTCGCCGTCGCGTTGCACCTTAAAATAGGTGTCGCCGGCCAGAAAGTCCGTGAGAAACCGCAGGCCCAGCTCGAAGGTGACAACCTGGCCGGCCACCGGCAGCAGATTTTTTTCCGCCGGTGTGAGAAAATCCGCCGCCGCGCGATAGCCGCGCGACAGCGCCTCGAACACTGGAAACTGCATCTCCACCTTCGCCAGATCGCGCTCGTTTTCCGCCGCCGGGTTGGTCATCGAGCGCACCATGTCGCCAAAATCGTAAAGCGCCAAGCCCGGCATGACGGTGTCCAAATCAATCACACAGACACCTTCGCCGGTCGCGGCGTCGAGCAGCACGTTGTTGATCTTGGTGTCGTTGTGCGTGACGCGCTCCGGCAGTTGAGCGTTGAGCAGGACGCGGCAAATCGCCCGGTTTTTCAATGCGAATTCAATTTCCGGTTTTGCCGTCGCGGCGCGGTTCACGACATCGGCGGCAACGGTTTTTTCCAGCGCGGAGAACCGTTTTGGCGTGTGGTGAAAATCGGGAATCGTGTCGTGCAGGCGCGGCGTGGGCAGGTCCGCAAGCAGTGTCTGGAATTGTCCGAACGCCCGTGCCGCCGCGAACGCCTGTGCCGGAGTTTCGACAATATCCACCGTCCGCGTTTTTTCGATGAACGGAAACACGCGCCAGAAATTGCCGACGATATCACGCAGAAAAAATTTTCCGGCGCAGGTTGGCACCAGCGTGAGCACGCGGCGCGTGGCGTCCGGCTGACCGGCGAATTTTTGCGCAAGATGCGCGGTGACGCGCTGCCCATTTTCCATCACTGCGAGCGGATTCGGAAATACGGCGTGATTCAGCCGCTGGAAAATGTAGCGGCACGGCGTGTTGCCGGAAGCATAGGTGACGCGGTAGGTGTCATTGATGTGGCCGCTGCCAAAGGGTTCAGCTGATGCGAAATCCCCGTCAATCTGAAATTCGCACGCGATGGTGCGGACATCGGGTTTCAAATTCATGCGGCGAAATCTCCCACCGCCTCAATGTCCGCCGTGGCAATGTCCGCCACAACACCCGCCGCTGCGGCCTCCGCCAGACTTTTTGCTTGCGGAAGTGTTGTTGCCGGCACCGGCGGACGCGAAGGTGGACAATTTCTTGTCCAGCTTGGCGGAACCGCAGAGCGGACATTTCGTTCCCTGCCAGTCGGCGGAGCGGACGAGGATTTCGCTGTCGGCCCCGCATTTTTCACAATGAAATTCGTAAATCGGCATGGGGCAAAATAAGCAGCTCGGCGCGAATGTTCAAGCGCGGCGGGATTGAAAGATTTGAAGTGGCAAAAGCTTTTGCTATTTTTGCCCGGCAAGCTATGCAGTGTATTTTCTCAAAATGAAGACAGCTCTCGGCAAGGCTTTGGCTTGGTTGCATGTCGCCTTTGTTCGGCGGCTGGAAAGCTGTTTGTCACCGGATACGCTTTACGCGGTGGTCTGGCCGTATTTTCTGATGCGGGCAATTATTAACAACCTGTTCAAGCGAAGCTTGCCCCAGCCGCCAGCCCCGGATTTTTTACGGACACCGCGTAATTTTCGCACCCGCGTCCGCGAGCGGATGCATATTTACCTGGACGAAGTCTTGCAGAACTTTTATGACCGGCTGAACCAGCCAAAATGGTTGTCCCGTTTTGAAATTGTAGGTTTGGAACACCTAGAGGCGGCGCGGCGCGCCGGTCGGCCGGTCATTCTGGTATATTGGCATTTTGGCACCTATCCACTGCTGCCGGGCTGGATGAAGCGTGCCATTGATTATCCGCTCATCCCATTTGTCGGCGGTATTTCATCCAAGCGCAAAGTCTTGGCGCGAATGCAGGATCAATACCTCTCGCGTCCGGATGTGCCCATCTTGGTGCAAGCCGACCAGTTGCGCGAACTGGTGCGGTGGGTCAAGGGAACAAACCTCATCTACATTGCCATTGACGTGCCGATCAGCAAACAGGTGACAGTGCCGTTCTGCGACGGTTGGGATTTCCAGCTCACGTCGGGTCCCTTCCGGCTGGCCGAACAGTTCGGGGCGGATCTCATCGCATGCGGCCTGACGCGTGAAGGTCCGTGGCGTTACCGGATGTTTTTCAGCCAGCCTGCGCCCCGGGAATTGCTGGCGGATGAAACAGACGGACACCCGGCGGCCGGCCGGCATCTGATTGCCGAAATGCTGCCGGAATTCAAAAACCGTCCGGAAGAATGCCAAGATGCGATGATTCAGCGTCTGACGAGGAGGAAGGCTGGTGTGGAGATCTAAAACAGCCCGCTGAACGAGTCTCGAACTTAAACAAATTCAAAATTTATTATTCTTTAACCAAATTAATAATACGCTTATGTCAGATGGGGAAACACCTGATATGCGGCTGGCTTGACCGATGGTTTTTGGCCGAATTTTCGACAACTTTTGCCGGGCCTCCAACCTCAAGTTCGTAATGGCATCAAAATTAACAGAATCGGGCATTATTTTGTTTTCAAAGTCCTTTAAACGAGCAACTTCCATATTCTGACGATTGATATATCCGCCATATTTAAGGCCGATTTCTATTTGCTGCATCACATCAAAGTCGAGAGTGGGAAGGGATTCATCTAAATCTTTGTATGAAGCATCAGGGCGAGACAAGATTTTCGCCAGTGAAATGCCATTGGAGTGTGTGGAAGATAAGCGATCCAACTCAAGTTGGATTGATTTTTCCTTGGTTACAAACGCACAATAATTGCGGGCGGGCAACAGTCCGATTTCATATCCAAGACGAGACAGTCTTAAATCGGCATTATCCTGGCGCAACAACAACCGATATTCGGCACGCGAGGTGAACATCCGGTATGGTTCGGATGTTCCTTTGGTTACCAAATCATCAATCAAAACACCGATGTAAGCTTGGTCTCGGTTCAGAACAATAGAATCCTTATTGATAACGCGAAGAGCAGCGTTAATACCAGACATTAATCCTTGGGCCGCAGCCTCTTCATATCCTGATGTTCCGTTGATTTGTCCGGCTAGAAAAAGGTTTTTGCAGACCTTTGTCTCAAGAGATGGGTTCAATTGGGTTGGAAAAACAAAATCATATTCGACCGCATAGGCCGGACGCAGAATTTCTGCGTTTTCACATCCTATAATTGAATGCACTAAATCAATTTGTGTATCAAATGGCAAACTAGTTGAGAATCCATTGACGTAGATTTCATCTGTTTCAATTCCCTCGGGTTCAAGGAATATTTGATGCTGATCTTTGTCTGCAAACCGCACGATTTTATCTTCAATTGATGGACAATATCTTGGTCCAATTCCATGAATTATACCAGAATACAAAGGTGACTTATGCAGGTTATTATTAATGATCTCCTTTGTTTTTGCCGATGTATGAGTAATATAGCAGGGCAATTGCCTGCCGATCTTGCTCAGTAATGAGGTATTTCTTTGAATCTCCAACTTTGATTCAGAATGTTGATTTTCATGAATTTTAGATAAATGTTCCATGTGGAACAAATCTCTGTTCCAATATGAAAATGTTGGAATTGGGTTGTCTCCAAATTGAGCCTCTGTTTTTGAGAAGTCTATAGTCCTTCCAATCAATCTTGGCGGAGTCCCTGTTTTTAATCTGCCGAGTTCTAATCCAATGCTCATTAATGAAGAGGATAAATTCATTGATGCAATGTCTCCTGACCTGCCTCCTTGTGCTTGGTTTGATCCAATATGCATCAACCCTCGTAAAAAAGTTCCGGTGGTTATAATTACACAAGTGCAGTGATATTGAATTCCTAAATGAGTTTCAATGCCATAGGCAATGTTGTCTTTGTGTAGGACTTTGGCAGCGTGATCTTGCTTTAGGTCTAAACGAGGTTCTTTCTCACAAATCCATTTTAATCTCAATTGATAAGCTTTTTTGTCGCATTGAGCGCGAGGAGCCCAGACGGCAGGCCCCTTTCGTGTGTTCAACATGCGAAATTGAATGCCTGTCATGTCCGTATTTCGCCCCATCTCGCCTCCGAGCGCATCTATTTCCCTAACAAGGTGTCCCTTTGCTAGACCTCCTATGGCCGGATTGCATGACATTTGACCAATAGCATCGGCATTAATTGTCAAGAGCAGGACTTCACAACCCATGCGGGCAGCGGCTAAGGCAGCTTCAACTCCAGCATGGCCGGCCCCCACTACAATCACATCATATTTTTTTGGATAAATAAACATAAGCAAACGACTTAGAACGCGCCATAAAAAGAAAACAAGCCATCGGAATAATACGTAGTAACTCTAATTATTCTAACAATGTGTTTAATATATTATAACTTATAATGATATTTATAATATACGCGTTTATGGCAAATGACAACGTGGCCAAGTTAACAATACTTAAGTTTTTTACCAGTTCGAAGCAACGTAAATCAGAATGGGGTTGGCCAAACCCAAATAAATTCCCTTGTTTGTGCTTGGCGGTTTGATTGTGCTTAATTAAGCTCAAAATAAAATTGAAACAAATATGAAAGTGAACGTAAAAAACACGTTGTGTGCCGCCTTTGTCGGGCTGACCATGGCAGCTCTTTCCGTGCAAGCGCAGGGCAAGTTGACAAATCTGGACTTTATCACGGTCGCGTTTACGTTGCAGTCCCAAGGAAGTTTTAGCGACGATGGAACAACGCGAATTTACGCCAGTTCCGTGACCCGCAAACTCAATACCAAAGATTTGCTCAACCAGCTTGCCCGCGATAAGTTTGCCCAAGGCAGCTACGTTGCCAATTATTTTCCTAATGGCTCGCAACTTGCCCTGTCGGGGGGATTATTTGTCGTGGTGGATCGCAACAGCCAACTCATCGTTGATGTCTCTGATATTCTCCAGCTCACTTACGGCACCAACGCGGTCCTGAACGGCCGGATTAATGACACCACCGGACTGGCCAGCCCCAAAATCACCGAAGCCGTCCCGGTTCAGCTTGCTTTCGACGACACTCAGATCGCCGGTGGTGGCAATGTAAGTTTTACAATTCAGGGTTTAGACACCATACAAACCAAGGATACCGCCCTCCTACTGTCCGCAGGTTACAAAGAAACCAGTTCGGATTCCGTTAAAAACATTTCTGGTGCGGGCCAGACCAGTGGCACGTCGTTCAACGTCACTGGTTCCATCCACGGCAGCCGCAGCGAAAAAATTCCCGCGCCCTGATTATTGTGCTGGCCATGGCTTGGATAAAATTTCCGTGAACCAAGGCATGGCAGTCGGCGACATTTTCCTAGGATGTTAAATTCGCCTTTGGCGCGGACGGGGCGGAAAAAGAATTCGTGCCAGCCGGCGGAATTCATGGTTTCATTTCCGGCTGATGAACATTGAGCATCCTGAAATCAGCCTCGTTATTCCCTGCTACAACGAGGAAGGCAACCTGCGCGAACTCATCAAGGCCATCCGCGCGTCCGTGGAGCCGCTGAAACTCGCCTATGAGGTTGTCATCACCGACGATTGCAGCAAGGACAACTCTTGGGAAATTCTCCAGGAACTCGCCGCCAGCGATCCGCGCATCCGCGTGCAAAAATTTGCGTTCAACTGCGGCGAAAGCGCCGCGAGCTTCGCCGGCCTCAAGGCGGCGCGCGGCAAATATCTCTTCACGCTCGACGCCGACTTGCAGAATGATCCCAAGGATTTGCCGAAATTTCTGGAGGCGCTGAAAAATTTCGACTGCGTCTGCGGCACCCGCGTGAAGGCGCGCGGCGAGGGTGACAACTTCATTCGCGTGGCGTCCTCGCGCATTGCCAATGCGGTGCGAAATAAACTGTCTGGCGAGCAGATTGCCGACGCCGGCTGCACTTACCGGGCGTTCAAGCGCGAGTGCATCGAGAACCTGAAATTCTTCAAGGGCATGCACCGCTTCCTGCCGACGCTGTTCAAGATCGAAGGCCACACGGTGACGGAAATTGAAGTGACGAATAATCCGCGCTTCGCCGGCCAGAGCAATTACGGCGTGTGGAATCGGCTGTTTGCTTCGTTCTACGATCTGCTCGCCGTCCGCTGGATGAAAAAACGGATGTTCAAATACCAGGTGGCCGAACGGATCAACTGAAGACGAAAATGGAGGATGGAGAATTGAGGATGGCCGGTGGTTCGTTCCATCCTCCACCGTCAATCTTCCATCCTCGTTTCAGCCCTTGGCGTAGTTCTCAATCGGCTCCGCGCCGATCGTGCCGGCGAGCTGCTGCGGATAATCCGCCGACTCGACCGCTTCCAGAGTTTTCCGCGCGGCGGTCAGCCGTTCGGCGATTTGCAGTGTTTCCGCGACATCGGCGTAATTCGGGCGGCGCAGAAATTGGTTGAGGCATTCGACGTGTCGCTTCCACAGCGCGCGGTCAATCTTCTGTTTCGCCGCCAGCCGCGCGGCATACCACGGACTCGCCAGCAGATTTTCGCGCGTGAACAGTTTCCGCACATCGGGATGTTCCAGGCCTTTGCCTTCCCATTCGTCGATCAGCATGATGTGCAGCAACGCCTTCAGCGGCGGGCTCGCCTGCGCGATGCTGCCATCGTCAAAATACATTTTGGCGACGCGCTTTTGCGTGGCGATGATATTATCCATGCCGTCGGCAAAAATTTCCTTACTCTGCAATTCCGGCTTGAGCATCGCTTCGGTGAAGACGGCGTGCGGATGGTTGAACACGCGGCCGAAAAATGCGTGGACGAACCGCGCGTTGATGCGCCAGCCGAGCCGGCTTGCGAGGATTTTTTTGCCGGCATGATCGAAGTCCGCGCACTTTTCCAGAAAGCGGTGTTCAATCAGGAATTTCGGATCACGCTCCTCGGCGCTCATGCGCGACCAGACTTCCGGCACGATCAGGCTCACGTCGTGGTCCACGCGGAGTTGCGGGCCGACATAACCGGCGGCGGTGACGAACGCGTGGTGGCCGGTGAGGATGAACGACACGAGCGCGTTGTTCAGGTCAATGATCGGCGGCAGCGCGTTGAACGGGCCTTTCGTCAGCGCGCCTTCGGAACCGGCGCCGGTGGTGGACGGCGATTTGCCGGTCATGCTGCAAATCACTTCCATGAAAAATTCCGGCAGTTCCATGAAATGAACCGGATTGTAGCATGCCAGCGGGCGCACGCCTTTTTCCGGCGGATTGTTGCGGCGGCCCGGCAGCACGGTGGTGACGGGCGTGTGCAGCGGCTGGCTCATCGGCACCCGGCGTCGCAGGCGCGCGGAAATTTCCGCGAGATACGTTTCGCTGGCGCGGACGAGGTCGGGCCGTTTTTGCAGGTAGCGCGGATTTTTCGTCGGCTTGCCGTCCACGAGCCGCGGTTCGGCGGTGCAGACAAAATAATCCGGCTGGCCGGTCTCGGCGACTTCGCGGATGAATTTCTGCATCGGCTCGGTGAACTGGTAGAAGCCCAGCGCGTCCGCAAGCATGGCCTTCGCATCCGTTGGCGTGAGCGGCTGGTAGTTGGAAAAGAAATTCTCCGGCTGGATGAAATCATGTTCCGCCTGCTTGTCGTAGCCGCGATGGATCGCGTCGTCGGGCCGCTGGAACAAACGCTGTTCGCAGTTCTGCACGAATTTGACCGAAAGATTTTTGTCCGTGCCTTCCGGCAAATTTTCCAGCACGGCAGCGGGAGCCACCGTCGAAGCCGTGATGTCGTCCTCCATCTGCACTTTCACCGCCGGATGAAAATCCTTGCGCAGGCCGAACGTGCGCCACGCGCCGTCGTCATCGAAACCGACGCGCAGATACGTCGTGACGAGCTTGCGGTTGTCGCATTTTAGCTCGTTGCCGGGCGTGCCGTTGATGATGTCCACGCTGAAATGATCGCGCCAGTGGCCCTTCCACTCCGGCTTGTAATAGCGCTTCACGACAAAGACGAGTTCCTTGACGTATTGCGGCACGCCGGCGAGCCAGGCGTTGTATTCCGGCGTGTAATCCTGTTCGTCCGGCATCAGCAGCTTGATGACCGAGCCGAGCGAGCGTTCGGCGGCCAGCACACTGCGCTGGTCGGTGCGCGACTTGTCGGCAAAGCGGTTCGAGTAATCGCGGTCAATCAATTCGGCGACGCGGTCGAAATCCGCCTTCATGTCCGCGACGAACACCGGGCCGGTGAGAATCGCGTCGGTGATCGGTTTGGAAATCTCCGACTTGCCGCCGCCGGAAACCGTGCAGGGCTTGTGGCAGAACGTGCCCTCGGCGATGGTGCCGACGAGCCGCCACTGGCGTCCGTGGCCCGGCGGTTTTTCCATCTTGATCTTGTAGCCGGATGGACGGACGTAGGTTTTTTCCGGCGAGAGATGGAGGGCCTGGTCGCCGGACAGCGGATTCGTCCAGAAAATCTTCTGGCTCTGCAGATCGAATCTTGCGGACGCGGGGACGTAAACGATTTCCGGAAAATTCTTGTCCACCGCGTAACCTTCCGGCCGCACGTCCATGATGTCGGAAAACATTTTCGTCATTTCGACGAACGAATGCGGCAGCCGGCGCGAAAGAATGTCGCCGTCGAACGTCTCGCCCAGATCGTAGCTCGGAAACACCAGCGCGCCGCCGGCGTGCTCCTCTTCCGTGAGGCCGAAAAGATTGGCCGCGTAGCTCAACTGCGTCTTCACCTCTTTTTTGCAGTAGCCGAAATAGTTGTCGGCGATGATCGTGAGAATGACGCCGGATTCATCGCGGCAGGTCAGCTTGAAAGCATTGCCACCGTTGTAAAGTTCGTCCTCGGTTTTCCAGCACATCCCGTCGCGGCGCTGGCGTTCGGTGGCCTGGTCGAAGTGCGGCAGACCGACGGATTTCTTCGTTACCTTGATCAGGTGCGGTGCGAGAATCACGCAGCCGGTGTGGCCGGTCCAATGTTCGCTGTCGAGCGCAGCGTCATTTTCCGGCAGCAGCGGGTCGCCGCCGTTTTCAAAAATCGCCTCGACGAAATCCAGATTGCTCACGAGGTTGCCCGGCACAAAGAAACGAACTTCCATCGTTTTCTTTTTGATGAAGCCGGGAACTTCGGGGCAGACGAGCGGTCGAAGCAGCAGCGAGACGAAACATTCCGCCGGCTGCGGTTGCGTGGCGGTGAACGGCAGTTTCAGCAATTCCTTCGGCGGCGTGAGCGCGATCTGGAGAATTTTGGCGAAGGTGATTTTCGGCACGGCGAGTTTGTCGTCGGGAATCGGCAGGCCGCCCTCGGTGACGTGAAAAATTCCGGCGGTGGTGCGGCGGTCGCTTTTGGGATTGTGCAAAACGCCTTGTTTGACGCGGTAGGAATTGATGATGTCCGACGCGAAATCATCGCGATCCACCGGCAGCGACAGCACGCGCGCCAAGCCGGCGCGGTCGAGCGTGAACGTGCGCGCGGGCAGTTTCGGCACCGGCACATCCTGCAAATAATCGTAGAGAAACGTCTGGATGCGCGCATCGGCGGGGCAGAGATGCTGGCCGAGCAGCCGGTCTTTTTCGCGCGACTGCGCAGCCATGGCGTCGGCGATTTCGGCGAATTCCGCGTTGCCGGCCATCGGCACCGGCGGACAGCCGATGAGGGCGAGTTTGACATTGATGTGGGCAATAAGATGCGCGGGCAAATGACTGTTCATGGCAAATCTGTGATTGTTTCAGTCCGACGAACCGAATCCTTTGCCCCAAGCTTGCGGTTGGGAATGGATTTGGCAACTTTTTTTTGCCGGCAGCCGCCGCCAGACGTGCCCGGCATTTTGCGGCGCGATAAGAAGAAGACTTCTTGCTGGCTTCGACCTGAAAACTTTGTTAATTAAAATCTAGCGTGAGTCAGAAGCCACAACCGCCAGTTGTTCCGACGGTGATCCGTCTGCTGGTGCTGCTGGTGTTCTGCCTTGGCGGCGGGCTGCTCCTAAAAAAAACCTCCCTGCCTTGCGAGCAGCCCAATCTTTTCTGGCCGCTGCCGGGGCTGGCGCTGGCTGCCATCTTGATTTTGGGCCTCCGCTTTTGGCCGGTGGCCATATTGGGCGGCGCGGTTTTTTTGTATGTGGGCGCCGTGCCGTTCGGTTTTTTCATGGCCGTCGCGGCGGTGGGCAGCACCTTGGCGGCGTTGGCGGTGGCGTTTATATTCCGGCGGCTTTTCCAATTTGAAAACCCCTTCGAGCGCGTGCGCGGTGTGATGGCCTATGTCTTGGTGGCGGGCGGCCTCGGAACCGCGCTCAACGCCGCGTTCAATGTCGCCGGGCTGGCGCTCGCGCAAAAAATTTCCTGGGGCCTGCTGTGGCCGAACCTGCTCGTCTGGTGCATTCCCAACGCGCTGGCATTGCTGGCGCTCGCGCCGTTCTTTGCCGTGTGGTCGGCACCGTCGCTCTGGCGTTGGGATCTGCGGTCGGCGGGCGAGGGCGTGCTGTGTGTGGTGGGGCTGGCTACCAGCACACTGGTCGCCATCGCGATCTGGTTTATTTACGGCATCCACAATTACCCGCTCGCCTACCTGCCGGTGCCGTTCCTGCTGTGGGCCACGTTCCGGTTCGGGCCGCGCGGGGCGGCCACCGGCACGCTGGTGGTGGTGGCGCAGGTTTTTTTCTTCCTGTTTCAGGGCAACGGCCTGGCGGACGACGACCCGGACACGCTTCAGTCCATCGGCAATTACCTCTGCATTTTGGCGGCGGCCAATCTGCTGCTCGCCGCCGCCGTGGCCGGTCGCCGGCGCGCGGAGATCAACCTTGCGGAAAATGAAAAACGCCTGCGCACCGTCGTCACCGGCCAGTCGGAACTGATCTGCCGCTTTTTGCCGGAAGGCGAAATCACCTTTGTGAACCTCGCGTTCTGCGAATTCTACGGCCAGGCCGAGGCGCAGTTGCTCGGCGCGGATTTTTTCCAGAAGCTGACGCCGCCTGAAGCCACCGCCCTGCGCGAAAAACTTCTCACGCTCTCGGCCGACACGCCGGTCTGGACTTTTGACCGTCGTGCGCAGGCCGCCGATGGCCGCGTGGAATGGCAGCAATACAATCTCCGCCGGTTCGCGCGCGACGGCGGGCAAGGCTTCGAATATCAGGCCGTCATCCAGAACATCACCGCGCGCAAGCAGGCCGAACTCGCGGTGCAGGAGGCCAAAAATTCGCTGGAGGCGATGAACTTCCAGCTCCGCAACGCCGTCAAGGACGCCAACGCCGCCGCCGACCAGGCCAACCGCGCGAACGCCGCCAAGAGTGAGTTCCTCGCGAACATGAGCCACGAGATCCGCAC
>PLYV01000092.1 GCA_003151855.1 Limisphaerales bacterium
GCGACGAGATACGGCTCGACGCCCATGTCCACGAGACGTGTGAGCGCGCCGGGCGCGTCGTTGGTGTGCAGAGTGGAAAAAACCAAATGGCCGGTGAGCGAGGCCTGCACCGCGATCTGCGCGGTTTCGGCGTCGCGAATTTCGCCGATGAGAATGACGTCCGGATCGTGGCGCAAAATTGAACGCAAGCCACGCGCAAAGGTGAGGCCGGATTTTTCATTGACCTGAATTTGATTAACGCCCTTGAGCTGATATTCAACTGGGTCTTCGATGGTGATGATTTTGCGGACGGCGTCGTTGATCTCGTTGAGCGCGGTGTAAAGCGTGGAAGTTTTGCCGGAACCGGTCGGGCCGGTGACCAAAATAATTCCGTGCGGCAAAGTGAGGACGTGCTGGAAATGTTCCAGCTCTCGCTGGTTCATGCCGATTTCGCCAAGGCCGCGCAGCGTGGAATTCTGCCGGAGCAGACGCATCACGACCGCCTCGCCGTGCAACATCGGAATGATGGAAACACGGATGTCCACCTCGGCCTGGTCAATGCGAACTTTGATACGACCGTCCTGCGGCAGACGTTTTTCCGCGATGTTGAGGTGGCTCAAAATCTTGATGCGCGAGACGATAGCCGGCTGAAATTGTTTTAGTTGCGGCGGCACGGCGGTGTCCTGCAGCTCGCCGTCAATGCGATAACGAATTTTGAATTCGTCCTCGAACGGTTCGAGGTGAATGTCCGACGCGCGCAGCTCAATGGCATCCTTCAAAACCTGGTTGACGAAGCGGATAATGGACGCCTCGTCCTCTTCGCCGGAATCGAGGTCGGTGTTCTCGGCATTTTCGTCAACGACCTGAATGGACTTTTCCTCGTCCAACGTGCCAATGGTGTCGGCACCGACGCCGAGGCGTTTTTTTATTTCGCGCTGGATGGCCTCGGTGGAAGCGAGAATCGGCTTGAGGTTCAGGCCGGTCAAAGTTTTCAGCGCGTCAAAACCCTGCGTGGCGAAAAGACGGCTCGTCGCGACCTCGACAGAACCGTTGATGCGCTGGAGCGGAAGGAGTTCTTCCTTCAGCAAAATGCGTGCGGGAAAAAGGGAGAGAAGCTGACGATCCGGCTCCACGTCTTCGAGTGTCGTGAACCCGAGACCGTATTCGTTCGCGAGCCAGCGGAGAATTTCCTCCTCGCTCTGGAGATTCAGCTTCGCGAGCGTTTCGGCGTCGAACGCGGAAAGTTGCCGGGACGCGACCATGCGTCCCAGCAACTCCCGCGATGAATCTTGAACCGTGTTGGCGGCCATGAATCGTCAGCTTTCGCTTTGAATGATCAGTTCACCAAACCGAGCAGATAAGCTTCCGCCTCCTGCTTGGTGGTCAACACCTTCTTGAGGTCGGCTTGCGCGGCTTCGAGCTTGGCCTGCTTGGCTTTCTGCGCGGCCTTGTATTTGGCGAGCAAATCCTTGATCTGCGCGGACGGCGCATTGTCATCCAGCGCCTTTTGCAGGGCTTCCTGTTCCGGGCCGGTCTGGCCAAACATTCCGCCGGCGGCGCCGCCACCAGGGCCGCCTTGGCCACCGCGATTACGTCCGCCGAACATCCGGCCCATGCCGCCAAAGCCGACATCGCGGCGGGCGTCCATGACTTTTTGCACCAGCGGTTTCACCGCGTCCCATTCGGTGTCGTTGGTGAAGCCGAGCTGCTCCTGCGCGCGATCCAGCATCCGCTGCTGCATCTGCGCCGGGTCAAAATTTCCGCCGGGACCGCCGCCCTGGCGGTTGCGGCGCTGACCGCCGCCGTTGTTGTCGCCATTATTGTTGCCGTTGTCCTGCGCGAGCAGGCTGCTGGCGCTGATGGCCAGCGTGGCCGCCATCGCGCACAGGGTGATGATACGATTTAGTTTCATGAATTTCTTATGGTTGTATGTTGTTGGTTGAACCACGGCAACACCTCGGCGCTGTCGCGGGATGATGCTCTAACGCAAGGAACGTGCCACCCGCACAAATGAGTTTTTGCTGGCAAACCGCCGCCGCGCACCGCGCAAACCCTGCGCAGCGAAAAATGACCGCGCACGAATTGCGCGCACCGGAAAACCCGCTTGAAGCTGGATTCTCCACCGGCATTGGTTAAAATGCGCGCATGACTTTGACGGAAGAACAACGCCAGCGCGTCGCCGCCTGGATCACGCAGGGCGCGAAACTCTCGGAAATCCAAAACCGCCTCGCCGCCGAATTCGGCGTCAAGCTGACTTACATGGAGGCGCGGTTCCTCGTGGACGATTTGAAACTCGTTCCCAAAGACCCGGAACCGCCGAAGGTTGTCGCGGCGCCCACCGCCGAAAAGAAATTGGAGACCACGCCCGTTCCGGCAAACGAATTGCCCGCCGGAGAAATTCCCGCGCCCGCCGGTGGCCAGGTCGTCGTGACCGTGGATCAGATCACCCGTCCCGGCGCCATCGTCAGCGGCAAGGTGAATTTCAGCGACGGCCAGATTGCCGACTGGTATCTCGACCAGACCGGCCGCCTCGGCGTTGTGCCCAAGCAGCAAGGCTACAAACCGTCCGCCGCCGACGTGAAGGAATTCCAGCTCGCGTTGCAGCAGGAAGTCGCCAAGCTCGGCTACTGAGTTTTTAATTTTAAATTTTTAGTTGGCGGACGGAATGCAGCTCCAACTAAAAACTAAAAATTAAAAATTCAAAACTCCGCAGCAAACTGGCACATTAAGCCGCAATGCGCGAAACCCTGCGGGCCTGGGCCGAATCCCTTGAAACGTTTGTCCTCGAAGTCATTTTCGAGGAACGGCATGATTTCAAGGCGCGGCTCGTGCGCAGCCTCCTCTTCGGCGGCTCGAAGATTTTCACCGTTGCCGTCAAGCTCCGCCGCTGGCTCTACAACCTCCGCATCCTCCGCGACAAGACGCTCGGCGTGCAGGTCATCGCCATCGGCAACCTCACCGTCGGCGGCACCGGCAAGACGCCCGTCGTGGAAAAATTCGCGCGCGAACTGCGCGACGCCGGGCGCAATGTCGCCATCCTCTCGCGCGGCTACCGTTCCCGGCCGCAGCCCATCCACACAAAAATCCTGAACAAGATGCTGCTCCGCGATGACCAGACGCCGCCGCGCGTCGTGTCCAACGGCAAATCCCTCCTGCTCGATTCCGACACCGCCGGCGACGAACCCTATATGCTCGCGTCCAACCTGAAGGACGTTGTCGTGCTGGTGGACAAAAATCGCGTGAAAAGCGGGCGTTACGCGATTGAAAAATTCGGCTGCGACACGCTGCTGCTGGATGACGGCTTTCAATATTGGGATTTGCAGGGCCGCCGCCACGACGTGGTTTTGATTGACCGCCAGCAGCCGTTCGGCAA
>PLYV01000300.1 GCA_003151855.1 Limisphaerales bacterium
ACATCATCGAGCGCCGCCGCAAACTCACGCAAACGCTCGGCGAAGCGGCGGCAAAGGAAGACGAACAGGGCAAATTGCTGAAGGTGTGATATGAGTCTGACCGCCGCGCAGTTGGCCGCCTATATTGACCACACGTTGCTCAAGCCCAACGCTTCCGCCGCGCAAATCGAGCAGCTTTGTGCCGAGGCGCGCGAGCACAGTTTTTTCTCCGTCTGCGTGAACGGCTNNTGAAACGCTACGAGACCGAAGTGGCGATTGACGACGGCGCGCACGAGATTGACGTGGTGCTGAACCTCGCGCGGCTCAAGGCCGGCGACGACAAATACGTTTTGCGCGAGCTGATTGACGTGGTCGAAGCCGCCGACGAACACACGGTAAAAGTGATTTTGGAAACCTGCCTGCTGACCGAAGCGGAAAAAATCCGCGCGTGCAAACTCGTCGTGGAAAGTGGCGCGCACTTCGTGAAAACCTCCACCGGCTTCAGCACCGCCGGCGCGACGATCGCCGACGTGAAGCTTATCCGCGAAACAGTCGGCCCGAAATTCGGCGTGAAAGCCTCCGGCGGCATCCGCGACGCACAGACCGCGCTGGCGATGATTGCGGCAGGCGCGACGCGAATTGGAACTTCAAACGGCATTGCGATTGTGAAGGGCTTGGCGGGCGGCGGGAGCTATTGAACGTCGCTGGTTTTTCTGGCGGCGGGCGAAGCTATGGGATATTGAATTGTTTATGACACCTCCGGTATTCCCCAACCAAGCTCCGTCTCGCAGCAAAACGCCGACGGCTGCCGCTGTTCCCATATTCATCACCGTATTTCTCATCACGGTGATCATCGCCACGGCCATCACCTTCATTTTGCCGGAATCGTATGCGAGCACCTGCCGGATCAAGGTGGAGCAGCACCTCAATCAAAGCACCAACACCACGGCCTATGATCCCTATTTCATCCAGACGGAATTTGAAATCATGCAGTCTCAAGTGGTGCTTGAGCCAGTCATCACCAAGCTGAATTTGAATGTCGAGTGGGGAAAGAAATATTTCAACGGCGAAACGCTCAAGACCACGGAGGCCATGGAAATCCTGAAGGGACGTTTAAGTCTGGCACCGGTTCGCAACACCAAGCTGATCGCCATCACCGTTTACAGCGATGACCGGAACGAGGCGGCACGGATCGCCAACGCCATCGCCGAAGCTTACCAGCAATATGCCGTGGGGAAAAATTATCCGGCTGGCGCAGTCCAAATCGTTGACCGGGCCGAGCCGGGCAGGTTTCCGGTCAAACCCAACAAAACGCTGAACATCGTCTTGGGCGCGGTGGGAGGAATTGTTCTGGGCGGACTGGCGGCGCTGATCGTGGGATTGTTCGCGTCGCGCAAAAGCTAAATTTCAGCTTGCCGTCTCGGTCAGGTTTTTCCCGCCGTTGACGAGGAACAGCACCGCCATGCGCACGGCGAGGCCGTTCGTCACTTGTTCCAAAATCACCGAACGGCCGCAGTCGGCGATCTCGCTGTCAATCTCCACGCCGCGGTTGATCGGGCCGGGGTGCATGATGAGCGCGTCGGGCTTGATCTTGGCGAAGCGCGCCTTGGTCAGGCCGAAGAGCTGCGTGTATTCGCCGATGCTCGGGAACATCGTCTTGCGCTGGCGCTCGTGCTGGATGCGCAGGAGGTTGATGATGTCGGCGTCGCGGATAGCTTCGTCCACGTCGTGCGTCACGCGGCAACCCATCTGCTCAAAGGTCTTCGGCACGAGCGTCGCCGGACCGCACAAAGTCACTTTCGCACCGAGTTTGGTCAGCGCCCAGATGTCCGAGCGCGCGACGCGGCTGTAAAGAATGTCGCCGAGAATCGTCACGTTCAGCCCGGCGATTTTTCCTTTTTTCTCACGGATGGTAAAAGCGTCCAGCAGCGCCTGCGTGGGATGTTCGTGCGCGCCGTCGCCGGCGTTGATGACGTGGGCATTCAGCACGCGGGAGAGGAAATGCGGCGCACCGCTCGCGCTGTGCCGGATGACGATGAAGTCGGCGTTGAGCGCCTGCAGATTCAGCGCGGTATCCTTGAGCGTCTCGCCTTTCTTGAACGACGACGCCTCGGTGGAAAAATTCACGATGTCGGCGCTCAAGCGCGTGGCGGCCAGCTCGAAGCTGGTGCGCGTGCGCGTGGACGGCTCGACGAAAAGATTGACGACGGTCTTGCCTCGCAGCGCCGGAACTTTTTTGATCGCACGCTCGCCGACGGCCTTGAAGCCGCGCGCGGTGTCGAGCACGGTGGTGATTTCCTCGGCCGTGAGCGACTCGATGTCGAGCAGATGTTTTTTGGTCCAGCTCATAACTTTATTTCTTTTTCAGGATGACTTCATCCTGGGTTGCGCCGGCCTCGGTGAGTTGCAGGGAAATTTTTTCGTCGAGCGCTGTCGGCACGTTTTTGCCGATGAAATCCGCCTTGATGGGCAGTTCGCGGTGGCCGCGGTCCACCAGCACCGCGAGCTGGATTTTCTTCGGGCGGCCGAAATCGTTGAGCGCATCCATCGCGGCACGCGTGGTGCGGCCGCTGAATAAAACGTCGTCCACCAGCACGATGGTCTTGCCATTCACATCGAACGGGATTTCCGTCGGATGCACGGTCGGCGCGACGCGCTGGTCAAGGTCGTCGCGGTGCATGGCGGTGTCGAGAATGCCGACCGGCACGGCATGATTCCAGATGCCGGCGAGGATTTTCGCGAGCCGCGCGGCGAGGTGGTCGCCGCCGACCGGGATGCCGACGAGCGCGACCTCGGCGCTGTGTTCGTTGCGCTCGGCGATTTCGTGGGCGATGCGGGTGAGCGCGCGCTGGATGGCGAGCGGGTCGAGGATGACGGTGGCTTCAGGCATAAAAAATCGCGAACTGCTCCCGTGGTCCGGGGCTGGTTCGCGTTTTCGTTTTGGCTTTCATTTTTCCTTCGCCACCTCGCAGGGTGGCGTTAAAGGAACGGTGTTGGGCGGCTAATTTTGCGCGGCGGCCTGTCGTGATTTACGCCAACTGGCGCGATGTTTGATAATCCAGTCCGTGAGCGCGTGTTCAAAGCCGATATCACGACCGGCCTTTTCAGACTCGATCCATTTGTGGCGGAGGATTTCCTCGCGCTCGGCCTGAAACTCGCGGTAAAGCGTGGAGTTCTTCAGCAAATCGTTCGCCGACGATGATTCTTTTGCGACGTTCGACATGGTTGTTAAATTACGAATGTAAAGTAATTCCAACCGCCACTTCTGGCAAATCAAATCGGTGCCCCGGATATCGTCAAAATCAATGACATTGGAATGGCCTCCAGCCGCCGCCAAAAAGCTTTCGACCTTGCCGCTGTTAAACCTTATTTTTGCGCGCATGAGCGAAGAGATTTTTGATGTCGTCAACGAGCGCGACGAGGTGGTTGGCAGCGCGCCGCGCAAAGAGGTTCATGCGCGCGGCCTGTGGCATCGCGCGGTGCACGTCTTGGTTTTCAATTCGCGCGGCGAGATTTTTCTCCAGAAGCGCTCAATGAAGAAAGACATCGCCGCTGGCAAGTGGGACTCGTCGGCGTCCGGTCACCTGGACACCGGCGAGGCATACGACGCGTGCGCGGTGCGCGAGGTGCGCGAGGAGATCGGTTTGCACCTGGCCAAAACGCCGCAGCGGCTTTTCAAAATTGACGCGTGCCCGGAAACCGGCTGGGAATTCTGCTGGATTTACCACTGCGAAAGCGAAGGGCCGTTCACGCTGCATCCCGATGAAATCGAGACGGGCGCGTGGTATGTGCCGGAAGCGGTGACGAAATGGGTGGACGAAAAGCCGGAGGATTTCGCAAGCTGCTTCGTGCTGTTGTGGAAAAAATATTTGAGTGCACGCTGAAAGTATTGCCATGCAAATTTCCGAACTTGCCCAAGTCCTCGTCGCCCTCGGCTGTCCGCCGGAGAAATCCGCCGACATGGCCGCGCAACTCGACAAGCGCGCCCGTCAGCTTGCCGCCGAAAAAGGACGCAGCTATGAGGAAGCGCTCAAGCATTTGCTCACCTTGATGAAGCAAGGATGGGCGGCACCAAAATAGCAGTTGGGAGTTGGCCGTTTGGGCTTGGGGATTTTTCTGGATTCCATCTTCCATCTGCTATCTCCTATCTTCCAAAAATGATTCTGCCCTGGAAAAAACTCCGTTCCGCGCCCGTCGGCGATTTTCGCATCTTCAAAATCCGTTCCGACACCTGCGTCAATCCGCGCACCGGCGGCGAGCATGATTTCTACGTCCTCGACAGCGTCGGCTGGGTCAACGTTGTCGCGCTCACGCCGGAGCGGCAGCTCGTGATGATCCGGCAATACCGCGCCGGCTCCGAGACGGTGGAACTGGAAATTCCCGGCGGCATGATGGATCCGGGCGAGACAGACCCGGTGGCGACCGCCGTGCGCGAGTTGCGCGAGGAAACCGGCTACGAGGGCGAAAACGCGCGGCTGCTGGGCAAAGTCTGGTCCAATCCCGCCATCTTGAGCAACCGCACTTACACCGTGCTGATTGAAAACTGCCGTTTGAAACACGGCACGGACTTCGACCATGGCGAAGATCTGGCGACGCAACTGGTGCCGGCGGCGGAAATCCCGCAGCTCGTCGCGGACGAAAAAATCGGGCACAGCCTCGTCGTTTCCGCGCTGTATTATTTTGATTTGTGGCAGCGGGGCATCAAACCCGCATGACTGTTCACCATGCCGATCACCTTTGAATGTCATCGTTGCACGGCCTGTTGCCGTTGGCCGGGCGAAGTGCGTCTGGAGGCGGAGGAGATTGCCAAAATCGCCGCGCTCAAGGGCATCGGCGAAATGGATTTCATCGAGCGGCACACCCGGTTGCGCAAGGACCGTCGCGGCTTGGCGCTGAAGGAAAACGCGGACGGCTCCTGCATTTTTCTCAAAAATGGCGGCTGCGCCGTCCAGGCTGCCAAGCCGCAGCAGTGCCAGGATTTTCCGAACCGCTGGGTGAACCAGCTCTGGGGCAAGCTGCCGCTGGAAAACATCCAGAGCGATTATCCGATGCTGTTCAATTGCGCCGCGTTCAAGGCGTTTCTTAAGGCGAACGGCGGTTAAATTTTTTTCAGCGCGGCAAGAGTTTCTTCAATTCCGGCGGCAGCCACCAGCGCAGCAGCGGGCCGCACATCGCCGTCGTCACCAGCGCCATGATGACCAGCATCGTGAACAATTCCGGCGTCAGCAGTTTCAGTTCCAGCCCGACGTTAATGGCGATGAGTCCCATCAAAGCGCGCGTGTTCATCAGCGCCGCGATGCTGCCCGCTTCGCGCACGTTCTGGCCGGTGAGGCGCGCGCCGAGGTAGCAGCCGCCGAGTTTGCCGGCGATGGCAGCGGCGAGAATCAGCGCACAGGCGAACCACGCTTCGGGCGTTTGCAATCCGCCGATTTTGGTGTTCAGGCCGGTGTTGGTGAAAAAAATCGGGACGAACGCCACCAGCACCACGCCGGAAAAACGGTCGCGCCACGCCTTCACGATGCCGGCGTCCTGATGCAGGCAGGTGCCAAAAAGAAAGGCGCCGAAGATGACGAAAATGCCGAGGTAATGCGTGACGAGGCAACTGCCGAACAGCGCAATGAGCAGCAGCGCGAGGAAGGAATTGGGCATCCCTTTTTCATGCGCGTCGTGGACGTGCTTGCGCCAGTAATTTCGCAGCGCCGGGCCGACGGCTTTTTGCAGCAGCAGGAAAAAACCGACAATCAGGACAAGTTGCAGCAGCAGATGCCAGGCATTGAACTGGCTCGTCGTCAGGACCGTCGCGACGCCGAGCAGCACCCAGCCGATGACGTCGTCAATCGCCGCCGTGCTGATGGTCATAGCGCCGAGCGCGGTGCGTTCGAGGTTCAGCTCCAGCAAAATTCTGCCCATGATCGGCAGCGCGGAAATGGACAGCGCAATGCAGAGAAAGAGTTGAAAGCCAAGCGCCGGCGTTTCGGGCGCAAACGTCTTGTGCAACCACGGCCCGATGGCCAGCCCGCAAAGAAACGGCATGACCATTCCAAAAATGGAAACCGATGTGACCGTTTTGGATTTCGAACGCAGGTGGCTGTAATCAAATTCCATCCCGACTTGGAACAGCAAAAAAACCAGCCCCAGCTTGCCGAGCAGTTGCATCGAGGTCTGCGTGCTCTTGGGAAAAATGGTGGCCGGCAGGTCGGCGATGCCGGGCGCGTCAAACTGGTGCGCCAGCCAGTTGCATGTCGCGCCGAAAACGGACGGGCCGAGGATGATGCCCGCCGCGATTTCGCCGACGGCGAGCGGCTGGCCGAATTTTTTACCGAGCCGCCCGAACACAAACGCGGCGGCGATGATGATCATCCATTGGATCAGGACGAGCGTGAGATGACCTTCGATGGCGCTGGGATTCATAATTGCCTCAATAAACTGGCGGGCAAAATACGGTTCGCCAAAGACAAAACAAGCTTAAACATGGAATTAGCGCAACTGGTGCATCAGTTGCGCGACCGACGGAGTTTATTTGCCGGTCTGGTGCTTGGCGACGGCCTCGGCAATGGTGCTGACGCTTTTCAAGACCAGCTTGGCGGCCTCGGGGTCGGCAATTTTCAGGCCGTAGTTTTTGTCCAGCGCCACGACTAGTTGCAGCGCGTCCACCGAGTCCAGCCCGACGCTGCCGGGGCCGAACAGCGGCTGGTCGTCGCCGATTTCGTCCGCGCTGATTTGCAGCATGAGGTTTTCGACCATCAATTGCCGGATCTGCTGTTTGAGTGCGTTCAAATTGTCCATGACAAAAACTTTTACCGTTCCGAATCCTTCATAATGCTTGAATTTGCCTTGCCGTGCAAGCCGGGAACTCGCGTCTGGAGGCTCATTTTTTTAGACACGCCGGCGTAAATGGACTAAAAGTAAAAGCTGACAGTTTTGCCCTGATGAATTTTTCTTCCAGTTCCAAAAATAAAAAATGTCACCGGTTCACGCCGCTGCTTTTGCTGGTGCTGGCGTTGTTCCCGGCGACCAGCCGCGCGCTGCCGGCGCGCCTTGTTCTGGCGATGGATGGCATCGCGTATCGCGACCTGGCGGCGTTGCAGGCCGGCGTTGTCCGCACAAATTTCTGGGGCAAAAAAACCGTTGTTCGCGCCTTCACCGCCGAGGAGGGGTATTTCCTGGTGAGCCGCATGGTCTCGACCTTTCCGTCGTTGAGCGACATCGCGTGGACGGACATTTTTGGCGACCGTCCGCTGCCCGGCTACCAGCGGATTTATTACAGCGCGGCGGCGAACGCGGGAATTTTCACCAGCGGCATCACCACCACGATGGAGTATGAACGGCAGATGGACTGGCAGGTGGAGAGCGGTTTCCGGCGGGGCATGGGCTACATTTTCCCGCTGCACGCTTATGAGCATGAGGTCCGCCAGATGTCGCAGGAATTTTGTAACACTGCGAGCGCCGGCACGAATTACTACGCCTACATCCGCGCGTCGGACGACGCCCAGCATTTGGATCGCGACATTTTCGTCATGCTCTGTCGGCTTGACCGGGAGCTTCAGACGTTGCGCGCCCGCTACCGCGCCCGCGAGGGCCGCGAACTGCAAATTGTGATGCTCTCGGACCACGGCCACAACCACGCCGGACGCGGCCAGCGCGTCGAGGTGCGTTCCTTTCTGGAACAGGCGGGCTACCGCGTCGGCGAATCCATTGCGAGTCCCAAGGATGTCGTCCTGCCCGACGGCGGCATTGAGAACTGGGTGGAAATCCATAATACGCCGGCGGAAACTGAGAAATTGACGGAACAACTTTGCCGGCTCGAAGGCGCAGACATTTTGGCCGCACGCCTGGCGAATCAGACCAACCGCTTTCTCGTGATGAATTCCCAAAGCGCGCGTGCCGTGATTGACTGGCAGCCGGAAAACAATTCGTTCCGTTACACCGCCGAGCGCGGCGACCCGCTGAACTACTTGCCCGTCGTCGAAATGCTTCGGCGAAATCATCAATTGGATGCCGACAATTTTGCCGCCGCCACCGACTGGCTGGCCGCCACCCTGACCAATCATTATCCGGTCGCGCTGGAGCGCATCGTCCGCGGCCTGACGCGCAACACGCTCAACCCCGCGACCATCCTCATCAGCCTCGACAACCATTATGTCAACGACAGCTGGCTGACGCATCAAGGCAGCCGGCTCGTGCCCTGCGGCAGCACGCACGGCGGGCTGGACGACCTTTGCTCGGACGGGATTTTGCTGAGCAATTTCACGCCGACACGCGACACCACGACGGCGCGCGTGGCGGCACAGTTTGACAATTTTCCCGGCGTGAAAAATTTCCGCGCGGAAGAAAACGGCGCGGAATGGCTCGTCAAAAGCGAACAGTCGGCGGTGCACATCAAGCGGCAACCGTTCGACACGGATTTCGCCGGCCTCCCGGACGATGAAATCGTTCTACGTGTCTGGTCGCCGGTCTTTTCGCGACTGGCTGGCGACGTGCCGTTGCAGGCGGCGATTGAGAAGGCGGACAGCTTCGCCGGCACCCGCATCCGGCACAGCGACCCGCCACCGCCGGCGATTGAGCGGAGCCGGATCACTTTTTCCGCGCCGGTTTTGCCGGCGTCCAGCCATGACAGCGAACGGATTTACGCGCTATCAGCCGGGCTGGTGTTGGAGCCACGCACCGAATACAAGATTTCCGGCTGGATTCCCGGCCACGGTGAGGCTGCGCCGCTGTTCGTGTTCAACTTCCGCACCGACGACGACGGTAAACCGCTGGCCTACTAAAAATTCACGGCACACCGGGCGTGAATTTTTTTCCGTGCTGCGCGCAGACCAGTTGCGCCGCGTAACGTCCCGCCAAAGCGGCTGATGGCAGACCGCCGCCCGCCACGACCCAGTGGCCGGCCATGTAGAAATTTTTCAGCCCCGGCAGCGTGTAGGAAATCGGCCGGCCCAAAATGCCCGGCGTCGGCAGCCAACCCTCGTAGCTGCCCTGCCAGTTGCCGGTGTAGCGCACGAACGTCGCCGGCGTCGCGATGTCGGAATGTTCGATGCCCGCCGCCAGTCCCGGAAACCGCCGGTCGAGCGCAACGGTGATTTCCTGGATCAGCCGCTTTTTCTCGGCGCGGTATTTTTGAAAATCCGCCTTTTTTAGATTCATCCAAAAATCGTGACGCGTTTGCAGCCGCACCGTCATCTCCGTGCAACCTTCCGGGCAAAGTCCCGATTCGCTCCCGAAAGTTTCCACCTCCAGCCGCGCGTGCCGCGTCCGGTCGTCCACGGCGAGCGGTTCGGCCAGCGGCAGATTCAGCGTGTGCGGCGCGTCTGGGAAAACCTTTTTGATGCCCAGCGAAACCTGCACGATGGGCGGGAACGGCTTGCATTGCTCGTAAAGAAAGCGGATGCGCTTGTCCACGAACTTGCCGTCCAGCATCTTGAAAATCGTCGTGTGCCCGTCCGCGCAGGAAACCACCGTCGCCGCCGGAATGAATTTTCCGTCGTCACCGCGCACGCCGGTGGCGCGGTTATTCTCCACCTCGATTTTGGCCACGCGCGTTTTCAGTCGCAGCGTGCCGCCGAGTTTTTTGTAGCGTTCCGCAATCGCCATCGCAAAATCCCACGAGCCGCCGGCGACGAAGCCGGTGTTGTTCCGCGTGCGGAACGCCAGCAGCATCACCAGCACCAGCGCCGACATCTCCTCGTGGCCGACGATGAGTTGCAGCGCCTCGCGCAGAATTTTGTTTTTGAACCGCGCGACGTAGTCTGGAATCGGCACGTTTTTATACCGCAGGATGGCCGGCACCATCGGCAGGATGCTCAAGCCCAGCCGGGTTTTCGCGAATGGATGCATCAGTTCCAGCGGTTTCAGCGGTGGCTCCAGCG
Source organism: Limisphaerales bacterium (assembly GCA_003151855.1). GTDB lineage: Bacteria > Verrucomicrobiota > Verrucomicrobiia > Limisphaerales > UBA11358 > UBA11358. The sequence goes on from PLYV01000300.1 coordinate 9,846, forward strand.
GCGCGCATCGGCGCGCGTCCCGCACCAGCCGGTCAATCAGCGCCGAGTCCTCCGGTGCAATGCGCTTGAATTCCGCCGCCAGCTTGTCGAGGTCGGTCGCCACGGTGACAGTCTGTCCGTCGAGTCCCTCGATGCGGAGCATTTCGTCGTGGATGAAAATTTTTCTTCCCGCAATCGCGCCCAACTCCATCCAAATCTGGTGAAAAGCCGAAGGCGGTTGCGCGCCGATGAGCCACCGCATGCAGCCGTCGAAAACATACGGCCCGCGATGCCACGACGTGCAAAGCCCGCCGGGCAGTCCGCCGGCTTCCAAAATCTCCGTCGGGATGCCGCACATCTGCAGATAGCAGCCGCACGAAAGTCCCGCGATGCCCGCGCCGATGATGACGACTTTTTTTTTGGCAACTGGCTGCACGTCGGTGGTCATCGCAATTTTTTCCACTTACAAAATGCCGCCGTCAATCTTAAGCGCGGCACCGGTAACGTAACCGGCCTCGGCGCTCGCCAAAAAACGCACCGCCGCCGCGACTTCTTCTGGTTTGCCAAAGCGCCGCATCGGCACGCGCAGTTGCGCGGCCTTCTTTTCCTCGGCGGACATTTTTGCGAGCGCTTCCGTCTCTACGAAACCGGGGCACACGGCGTTTACCGTGATGCCGATGCGCGCCACTTCCTTGGCGAGCGACTGTGTGAGCGCGACGACGCCAGCCTTCGCCGCCGCGTAATTCGCCTGGCCCGCCGGTGCCAGCAGCGCGCTCAACGAGGAAACATTCACAATCCGTCCGCCGCGCTGGGAAATCATTGTCGGCAAAACCACCTGGCAACCGTGAAAAACGCCGTCGAGGTTCGTCGCCAAAACGCGCCGCCACGAATCTGCCGGCATCGTGGCGAGCAACGCGTCCTCGTGAGAACCGGCATTATTCACCAGCACGTCAATCCGCTGGTGCTTTGCCAAAATCTCCTTCGCCGCCGCCGACCATGATTCCGGCGACGTGACATCCAGCATGATGCAAAAACAGCGTCCGGGATTTTCCTGCGCGAGCTCGTCCGCGTGTTCGCGGTTGGCGCGGACGCCAAGCCAGACGACGTTATCCGGCGATTCCTGAAGAAAAGCGCGGGCGATGGCCTGACCCAAGCCGCCGTTCGCACCGGTGATGAAAATGACCCGCAAGCTCATGGCCGGATGTTGCCTGCCGGCACGGCGGCGGACAAACCAAATTCCGCGCGCACGAACCGCGCGCCGATGGCCTGCTGGTTGGAACCGACGAGGCTGACGCAGGCGGACACGGATTTTTTCTCCGCCACCGCGTCGCACGCGGCGACGCATTGCCAGGCCGCGCCGGCCATCATGCCTTCGCCAAAAATATTTTTCGGGCGGATGCGTGGATTTGTGCAATCAGCGAAGGCCAATTGTTCCGCCGCATCCGCGCGCGGGCTAACGCCGAGACCGTCGCAAAGCGGTTCGCCGGCCGGAATTTTTCCGAGTTGCCGGCGCATCGCCTGAGCCGCCTGCGCCCGGTTTTGCCGCGCGGAAAAAACGTGCGCGTCGGTGATGGCGGCAAGTTCCACGCCGATGGAAAACTTTTCATCGCGGCACAGGCACACCGCGCCGGCACCGGCGGTGGCGATGGCGCGGCGGTCGAGATGCGCGAAGGCGTCGGCGATGATCCAGTTGGTTTCGTCTGCACCAAAAACCAGGCAGGCGTCCATGCGATTTTCTGCGAGCCACTGCGCGCCGAGCGCGACGCCTTGCAGAAAAATGGACGGGTCGCCGACCAGAGTCTGGGCGAGCGCAACATTTTCCAGCAGCGCGGCGACATGGCTCGTCGGCGCGGCATGGACGGTTTCAGGAAAAACCAGCGGGCTGGCCGTCGCCGGATTTTTCAGCGTCTCGTCGTAGAACCGGCAGGAATATTGCACGCAACCGGATTGCAAACACGCAATGACGCCGAGCCGGAGATTTTTCGCATCAAGATTGGCGCGCAAACCGGCCAGCGCCTCCAGCGACGCGGCAGCGGCGTAGTGCGTGATCGGGCTGCTGCGGCGCAGTCGCGGATGCGCGAGGAATTCCAGACGTGTGGCGGGATTCGGCACCAGCCGGACGTTCAACGGCTTTTCCCAGCCGGGTCGCGCGAGCGCTTGCACCGGTAGCGGCTCATTTTTTTTCAGCGCGGCGCGCAGCGCGGCGACGTTCCAGCCGGCGGGCGAAACCGCGCCGATGCCGGCGACAAAAACTTTGCTCATGCCCACCTCCGAAAAATCAGAGCGGCATTCACGCCGCCAAAGCCGAATGAGTTGGACAAAACCACATTCACTTTCGCGTCCTGCGGTTTTTGCACGATGGGAAATTGGCACGCGGGGTCGGGCGTTTCAAATTCAATTTCCGGCGGCAGCCATTGTTCACGCAAAGTCATCAGGCTGACGACGGCCTCGACCGCGCCCGCGCCGCCGAGCAAATGGCCGATGCTCGCCTTCGTCGAACTGACCGGCAGCGTGGCGGCGCGCGCGCCGGCCCATTCGCTGATGGCAAGCGCCTCGGAAGCATCGTTGAGCACGGTGCCGGTGCCGTGGGCATTGATGTAATCCACTTCCACCGGAGAAATTTTTGCGACCGCGCACGCCTGCCGCATCACGTTCAAAGTTGTTTTGCCCTGCGGCTGCGGCTGTGTGAGATGATGCTGGTCGATCGCCGTGCCGTAGCCAATGACTTCGCCGAGAATTTCCGCGCCGCGCCGCCGCGCGCTATCGAGCGTTTCCAGATTCAGAACCGCCGCGCCTTCGCCCAACGCGAGGCCGTCACGCTTCGCATCGAACGGACGGCAGACTGTCGGCGACAATGCCTGCAAGGAATCGAAACCGGAAAAAACTAGTTCGCCAACCGCGTCGTAGCCGCCGGCCAGCGCGCGTTCGGCCTGGCCGCTGCGAATCAATTCAAACGCGTGGCCGATGGCGTTGCCGCCGGAGGCGCAGGCATTGGAAATAATGGTCGTCGGCCCGCTGCAACCGAGCGCGTCGAAAACGGCGCGCGCCTGGACTTGCGCCTGATATTGGATCGAGCGCGTGGGCTGGCCGCGATGATGGTGCGGCGTCTGAATCGCCTGCCGGTAATACGCCTCGCCGAGCGTCATGCCGCCGGCGGTGGTGCCGAGCACGAGCGGATAATCCTCGCGCGGTTCCCAGCCGGCCTGTTGCCATGCCTCGATCGCGGCGAGCAAAAGCATTTTCCCGGCGCGGTCAAGGCGGTTGAGCTGATGCGTGGAAAGTTTTGTGGCGGGAAAATTTTCGGGCAAGTCCACTTCCGCCGCAATTTTCACGCGCTGGCGGCTGACATCGAAATGTGTCACGGGCCGGAACGCGCGACGGCCGGCGCGGAAGCCTTCCGCGTTCAAATTCCAGCCCAAGCCGAGCGCGGTGACAATGCCCGCGCCGGTGACGACGACGCGCGGTGGCGCGGCGGGCGAAGGTTTTGGCGGAAAGAGCATGGCGGTTCGGCGCGCGCAAATTACAAAAACCCGCCGCCAGCGTCACGCGGAATGTGCCGGTTTGACTGGTTTTTTAGGCGGTTGAAAATGGCGCTGCGAATTTCCACTCGATTTGCGGCGGGAAAAATTTCAACCTTTCGCCGTGATCGGAACCTCCAACTGCGCCGTCATCATTCCGTGTTTGAATGAATCGGCCAGCATCACCGCGCTCGTCGCGGCGGTGCGCCGGCAGCTTTCGTCCGTGCTCGTGGTGGACGACGGCTCGACGGACGCCACGGCGCGGCTCGCCGAAAGCGCCGGCGCGGTCGTGTTGCGGCACGCGAAAAATCTGGGCAAAGGCGCGGCGTTGCAAACCGGGCTGGCGCACGCGCTGGAATCCGGTTTCGAGTGGGCGGTAACGCTGGACGGCGACGGCCAGCACGCGCCGGAAGATTTGCCGGCGCTGTGGCATTGTGCGGAACAGACCGGCGCAAGAATGGTCGTTGGCAACCGCATGGGTGAGGCGCACAAAATGCCGTGGCTGCGCCGCGCGGTGAACCGTGCGATGAGCCGGACACTTTCGCGCCGCGCGGGAAAAGTTCTGCCGGACACACAGTCGGGTTTTCGCCTCATCCACCTGCCGACGTGGGCGACGTTGCTGCTGGAGGCCAAAAAATTTGAGGTGGAGTCGGAGATGCTGCTGGCGTTTCTCGCGGCGGGCGAGCGCGTGGAATTTGCGCCGGTGCAGGTTCTGCGGAGCAACCGCGCGAGCCACATTTGTCCGCTGGCGGACACGCTGCGCTGGCTGGCGTGGTGGAAAAAATTTCACCGGCCCGACCGGCGGCATTTGGCCGCGCGTTCAGAGCCGGTGAAGTTTGAAAAAACAGTTGGCCGGCGAAAAAATTCCGCCGCGCCAGTTTAGTTCGACGGATTCCAGACGTATTTGCCGTCGGTGTTGACGTAGCCGGTGTTTTTGCCGACCTTCACGCGGGCGAGGCCGTTGGCAAAGCCCCACGCTTCGTCAAACTGCGGGTTGATGGTGAACTTGCCTTCCGCGTCAATGTAGCCCCACTTTTTATTCTGGCGGACCGCCGCAAGTTTTTCGGAGAACGGCAGCACTTCCTCGAACTGCGGGTTGATCACGAAGGCACCGGCGGGATTGATGTAGCCCCACTTTTTGGCCTGTTTCACCGGCGCAAGCCCCTTCACAATGCCACCCGCCTCGTCGAACTGCGGATTGATGGTGAGCGTGCCGGTCTTGTCCACGAAGCCCCATTTGCCGCCGGAACGGACGGCGGCCAAGCCTTCGGAAAACGCCTGCGCGCGCTCGAACTGCGGGTTGATGGCGAGCTTGCCGTCGGTGTCGGTGTAACCAAAGTTTTTACCGAGTTTGACCACCGCGAGGCCGCCGGAAAATTCGCCGGCCTCGTCGAACTGCGGGTTGATGACGGTCTTGCCGCTCTTGTCAATGAAGCCCCACTTGCCCATCTTCACCGCCGCGAGGCCGCCGGAAAATTTCCCTGCGTCGTCGAACTGCGGGTTGATGATGTATTTGCCATCCGCGTTGATGAAGCCGTAGTGTCCGCCGCCGCCGGGGCCGCCGTAATGCCACGGGCTCCACGGGCGCGGGTCGTCCAGATACGGACTGGTGCCGCCGCCGAGCTTGACCGACGCGAGGCCTTCGCTGAAAACATCGGCGCGGTCGAACTGGGGATTGATGGCCACCTTGCCGTCGGTGCCGACGTAGCCCCATTTGCCCATTTTCACCGGCGCAAGGCCTTCGGTGAAAATTTCCGCGCGGTCAAATTGCGGGTTGATGACGGTTTCGCCGGACTTGTTCGCGTAGCCCCAGCGGCCAGCCACGACGACCGGGAACAGCGCGCTGGCCGCCGTGCAGGCGGTCACGGCGCTCAAGAGGACGAGGGTGAACAGTGATTTTTTCATGATGATTTTAGACGGGTCAAGCCACGCGTTGTTCAACGGAATAATTTTTACCGCGCGCGGCGGCGATGAGGCAGAGTTTATTTTCCGACCCCGGCGAGTCAAGCGGCGATTCCGTCGCCGGCGGATTTGGCATTGACTTGATTCGCGGAAAAACGCAGATAATGCCGCGTTGTTTGGCGGTCATTAACCCAATTACTAGTCATTATTAAAATGTCCATCAAAACTGTCGGCGTCATCGGCAGCGGCCCGTCTGGCGCGACGCTTGCCTCGCTGCTCACGTTGAAAGGCGTCGAAGTCACGCTGTTCGACGACGGTCGCCGGCCCGATCTCGTCGTCGGCGAATCGCTCATTCCGGCGGTCATTCCCGTTTTGCGCAAGCTCGGCATCGAAGAGCGCGCCGCCGCCATCTGCCAGCACAAACCCGGCGTCACCTTCACGCTGGATGAAAAAGAGAAGATCGAATTCTGTTTCCAGTCGCTCGCCGGCACTTCGATGCCGACCTACGCCTACAACGCGCCGCGTCCAGCGTTCGACGAATTGCTGGACGCCCGCGCCAGCGAACTCGGCGTGAAACGCGTTTTGACGCGCGCAAAAATCGAACGCGTCGGCGCGGATGGCTTGAAGCTTGCGGAAGAAACGTTGGCGCAGGCTCCGTGGCTCAACGGCAAACAACCAGACTTGCTCGTGGACGCCGCCGGTCGCGTGCGTTTGTTTGCGCATGCGCTGGAAATTCCCGCCGAAACCGGCCCGCGCAAGGACGTGGCGCACTTCGCACATTATGAAGGCTTCGCCGAAAACGAGCCGCGCGGGCAGGTCATCATTGGCCGACTTGCGGATGGCTGGAGCTGGCGCATTCCGCTGCCGGGACGGCTTTCGGTCGGCGTGGTCATCAACAAAGACGCCGCCGCCAAGCTCGGCGTGACGCCGGAGGAACGCCTCGAAGCCGCCATCGCGCGCGACCCGGTGTTGTCCGCCGCCGGCAAAAACCGCCGCCGCCTCACCGGCGTCACCACCTACACAAATTACCAGCTCGTCTCCACGCGCGGCTACGGCCCCGGTTGGGCGATGGCCGGCGACGCATTTGGTTTTGTGGATCCGATGCTCTCGCCTGGCATCCACCTCGCGCTGCATTCGGCGGAGCTGCTTTCCGAAAACTTGGACAATCTCAAGGCGTATTCCGACGAGATGCGCCATCTCATCCGCGCGTGGATGTGGCTGATCAAATATTTTTACGACGGCCGCATTTTTTCGATGTATGTAAGCGGCATGAGATTCGAGCGCGCGTTCCCCGGCAAAATCACCGACGCGATGCACGTCTGGTGCAATGGCAAAATCGCCTGCATGGCCGCCGGCGCGACCACGAAATCGAAGTTCGGCTGGGGGATGCTCGAAATCATGTCGCGTCCCGCCGGCTGGATGACCGACCCGAAGACGCTGGCAATCCGCTGAAAATTCCGGCGATGGCTGCCTCCGAAAAATGCGCAGTCGAAGTCCTCATCGCCGGTGCCGGGCCGACCGGCCTTGTGCTCGCCATCTGGCTGACGCGCCTCGGCGTCCGCGTGCGCATTGTGGACAAGCTCATTGCGCCCGAAACCACCTCCCGCGCCATCGGCGTGCAGGCGCGCACGCTGGAATTTTACCGGCAGCTTGGAATTGCGGACAAGCTCGTCACGTCCGGGCACAAATCCGCCGCGATGAATCTCTGGGTGTCCGGCCGCCACCAGGCCCGGTTTCCCTTTGCCGAAATGGGCGCGGACATCAGCCCGTTTCCATTTGCGCTCGTCATCTCGCAGGACGAGCATGAAAAAATCCTGACCAGACACTTGGCCGGCCTGAGCATCGAAATCGAACGCGGCACCGAACTGCTGGATTTTGACTGCAACCATGATTGCGTCTCGGTGCGCTTGAAAAAATCCGGCGGCACGGTTGAAACCTGCCAAGCCACTTATCTGGCCGGCTGCGACGGCGTGCGCTCAACTGTCCGCGAACACTTGAAGGTCGGTTTTTCCGGCGGCACCTACGCCCGCAAATTTTACGTTGCCGATGTCCACGCGGACGGCTCCGCGACGAACGGCGAAATCAACGTGGCGCTGGACGCTGCGGATTTTCTCGTGATTTTTCCGCTCGGCACCGACAGTCATGCTCGCCTGGTCGGTGCCTTGGGCGAGAGTGCGGAAAATTCCGGCGCAAACCAGACTTGGCGGGACGTGAACCAAAGCGTCATCGAAAGCTTGCGCCTGAAAATCCGGCGCGTGAACTGGTTTTCGAGCTACCGCGTGCATCATCGCGTCGCCGATTCGTTCCGCAAAGGTCGCGCCTTTCTGCTCGGCGACGCGGCGCACATTCACAGCCCCGTTGGCGGACAAGGCTTGAACGCCGGCATCGGCGACGCGGTGAATCTCGCGTGGAAAATCCACGCCGTCCTGCGCGGCCGCGTTGACGAATCGCTGCTCGAAACCTACGAACCGGAACGCATCGCCTTCGCCCGGCGGCTCGTGACCACGACCGACCGCGTGTTTGCGGGCGTGACCAGTTCCAGTTTTTTCGACCGCCTGGTGCGGCTGAAAATTATTCCGTGCCTGCTGCCGCGGCTGTTCCGGTTCGCGGCGGTGCGGCAATTCATGTTTCGCACCATTTCGCAGGCGGCGGTGAATTATCGCGGCAGCCGCTTGAGCGCCGGCCGCGCGGGCGCGGTTCACGGCGGTGACCGGCTGCCGTGGGTGAAAACAGAAGCGAACGACAGCGCCGACAACTTTGCGCCGCTGGCTTCACTGGATTGGCAGGTTCACATTTATGGCGAGGCCGCGCCGTCAACCCGTGTGGTGTGCGCCCAAAAACAATTGCCGCTGCACATTTTCCCCTGGCACGCGGAAATGGGCCGCGCCGGCCTGCGGCGCGATGCCGTCTATCTTTTACGGCCCGACGGTTATGTGGCCGTGGCAAATCGCGATGGCGACGCGGCGGCGATAGCCGCCTATCTTGACACGCATCATTTCAAACATGAATGAGTTGAATCAACCGCTGCGCCGGCAAACATCGGACTTGCAACTCAAACAAATGATGGCTTATTACCAATGAAACAAGATGCTTTACGAACGCTGGCAAAAGATCGTCCACGAAAGACCAAATGAAATCGCCCTGCGCGACCTGGCTTCCGGGCGGTGCTGGACGTTCTCGCAACTGAACCAGGAATCCGAAAAACCGCTACCGGGAAATCCGGTGATGATTCATCCGCAGGGCAGTTCGCCGGAATTCATTTTTGAAGTTTTGCGCGCATGGCGCAGCCGCGTCGCGGTCTGCCCGCTCGAAGCGCACCACCAACCGCTCGCCGTGGCACCACCGCCGTGGCCGTGCTGCCATCTCAAGACCACGCCCGCCAGCACCGGTGTGCCGCGCGCCGTCGCCTTCACGCAGGAACAGCTCGCCGCCGACGCGGACAACATCGTCGCCACGATGGGCCTGCGCCCCGACTGGCCGAACCTCGGCGTCATTTCGCTCGCGTATTCCTACGGGTTTTCCAGCCTCGTTTTGCCGCTGCTGCTGCATGGCATCCCGCTGTATCTCGTGCCGTCGCCGCTGCCGGTGGCGCTGCGCTGCGCGGAACACGCGCACTGGAACCTCACCGTCGCCGCCGTGCCCGCGCTGTGGCACGCGTGGCACAAGGCCGGCGCGATTTTGAGTAACGTCAAGCTAGCCATTTCCGCCGGTGCACCGCTGCCACTCACGCTGGAGCGCGCCGTCTTCGAGGAACACGGCGTGAAGCTCCATAATTTTTACGGCTCCACCGAATGTGGCGGCATCGCCTACGATTCAACAATGACGCCGCGCGCGGATGAATCCTGCGTCGGCCAGCCCCTGAAAAACGTGAACGTGGAAATCGGCAACAACGGCGCGCTCGTTGTGCGCAGTCGCGGGGTTGGTGAAACTTACTGGCCGGCACCGGAGCCGGCGCTGGGCAACGGCATTTTCAATACCTGCGACCTGGGCGAAATCCGCGCCGGCGAAATTTTTCTCCACGGTCGCACCGACGACCACATCAACGTCGCCGGCCGCAAGGTCTCGCCGGTCATCATCGAGCAGGCGTTGAGCGAACACGCGGCCGTCGCTGAGTGCGTCGTCTTCGGCGTGCCGAGCGGCAGCGTGGACCGGCTGGATTCCATCGTCGCGTGCGTGGCGGCAGATCGCCCGCTGGCGAAGGACGAGCTGAAGAATTTTCTGCTGCTGAAACTGCCCGCCTGGCAGGTGCCGCGCGAATGGTGGTTTGTGGATTCCATCGGCAGCAACGGCACCGGCAAACCATCCCGCAGCCAGTGGCGGCGGGATTTTCTCGCCAGCCGCGCGAAGCAAACCGCGGCGGCGGTCTGAAATTTTCAGCCGTGCCGGACTTTGCCGCTCGTGGTGGTCTTGATTTCCGCGACGATTTCCAAGGTGGCCGGCACTTTTTGCGCGGACAATTTTTTCCGGCAAACCGCGATGAGTTCCTCGCTCGTCGCCGGCTGGCCGGGCCGCAGTTGCACTTCCGCGTGGATCGCCTCGCCCATCTGCGGATGCTGTTTCGCCGAAACGCGCGAGCGCAGCACCGCCGGATGATGATCCAAAACAGCGGCGACTTCCTCGGGGAAAACCTTGTGGCCGGCGACGTGGATCACGGATGAAGTGCGTCCGTCCAAAACGATGCGTCCGCCGCTGTCGCGGTGGCCGAGGTCGCCGGTGAGAAACCAGCCGTCGTGCATGATTTCTGCGCGCGAACGCGGCGGGTTCAGGTAGCCGGAAAACATTCCCGGCCCGCGCAGCGCGAGTTGGCCGGTCTGCCCGTCCGGCAGCGCGTGCAGTTTGTCGTCCACGATTTTCGCCTCGAAGCCGTCCACCGGACGGCCAATCGCTTCGGGATGTTCGGCAGCCTCGTCGTTGTTCTGGATCGGCAAACCGACTTCGATGATGCCGTAGCCTTGCGCCACCGGCACTTTATACTTCGCGAGAAAATCCAGCGCGG
>PLYV01000035.1 GCA_003151855.1 Limisphaerales bacterium
TTGCCCGCGCCGTCGCCTTTTTCCAATTCGGTTTTCGCAGTGTGAAAGTCGGGCTTGAAGCCGAAATCTTTTTCAATTTCCGTGCTGATGTTGGGCAGCTTTTCGATGCGGCTCAATTCAAAAACGGATTGGGCGTTGTCCGTCACTGGACCGAAGCTATCTACCGCAATCGTCACCGGCGCCATCGCAAGGAACCCGAACGCGACCAAACCGAACGCAAAAATCGGCGCGCCGAAGACGAACTTCGCCGGGATGAGCGCCATGAAATCGTGGTTCAGCGAAAACAGATAAGAGATGAACATCAGGCCGAGGATGACGAGGCCCATCCAGAACGCGGAGAAATTGCCCGCGACGAGGCCGGACAAAACATTCAGCGAAGCGCCGCCTTGATCGGAGGCGTCGGTGATTTCCTGGACATGCTTGGACTTGGTGCTGACGAAGATTTTTGTGAACTCCATGATGAGCGCGCCGGCGAGCGTGCCGCAGGCGATGATGCTGGACAGCACCCACCAGAGATTCGGCAAATGAATTTCACCAATGCCGCCAATGGTAAAATCGCCGAGCAATAGCCAGCTCGCACCGAAACAGACGAGGATGGAAACGATGCTGGTGATCCAGACGAGGTCGGTGAGCGGTGCTTCCCAGTTGAAATCCTTGTTGCCGCTGTAACGAAATTTCGCCAGTGCCATGTTGAAATAAAACGAGCCGAGCGACGCCAGCACCATCAGCGCCTGGATCGCGAACATCCAGATGATGAGCTTCGCGCACAGCAGCGGCGACAACGCCAGCGCCAGCGCGAGAAACGCGATGAGCGCCACACCGGTCACGCCGTAAGTTTCAAAACCATCCGCCGTCGGCCCGACCGAGTCGCCGGCGTTGTCNNCGATGGCGAAGCCGATGAAGCACGGCCCAGCCAGCGCGGTCGGAATGAAGGCGAGAATCGCGATCATGCACGCCAGTTCCACGCAGATGAGCAGCAGGCCGATGCTCATGCCGGCCTGCAGCGGGATGAAGAGCGTTTTCAGCGGGCTGCCGCGCAGCGACGCGAATGCCGTGCGGCTGTTGGCGATGGTGTTGATGCGGATGCCGAACCACGCGACGCCATAGCTGCCGAGGATGCCGAAAACGGAGCACGCGAGAATCACGATCACCTGGCTGAACGGCTTGTGCTGGAGGCCGATGAAATAATAAATCATGCACACCGCGATGAGCAGCCAGAGCGCGGCGAGAAATTTTCCCTGCTGGAACAGATACGTTTTGCACGTTTCCCAAATGATCTGGGAAACGTCGCTCATCGAGCGGTGCACCGGCAGCGCGCGGGTGCGGACGTATTCGCGGAGGCCGAACGCCGCGCCGACGACGCAGACAAACAGGCCGAAAAACAAGATGGTGAGGCCGGTGACGGTGCCATGAAAAAAATTCACCTGCTCCAGCGAGGGCAGTTGGATATCCGCGTCGCCGGCGAAGGCGCTGGTGCCGGTGAGCGATAAAACGAGCAGCAGTAAATTCCGCCTTGTCATAGGCGCAAAGCCTAACGGCGGGCGCGGGGATTTTCTAGCGGATTTTCGCGGACCACTGCGCGAGGTTGAAACTTTTTCCGCCGCCTGCTAACTTGCCCGCCTATGGGACGCCAATGGCTTCATGCCAAACGACTGGTCGCCGGCCTCAAAAAAGGCCGCACGACTGGAAAACTTGTTCGCGAAATTTCGGTCGCCGCCAAGATGGGCGGGCCTGACCCGACGATGAACGCCCGCCTGTTCACCGCCGTCGAAAAGGCGAAAAAGGAAAGTGTGACCAAGGACGCCATCCAGCGCGCCATCAACAAGGGCGCGGGCATCGGCGACGAAAAGATGGTCATGGACCACGTCGTGTATGAAGGCCGCGCGCCGCACAACGTGCCCGTCATTGTTGAGGTTTACACCGACAACGTGAACCGCACCGCGCCGGAAATCCGCGTGCTCTTCAAAAAAGGCCAGCTCGCCACCACCGGCAGCAATAAATTTTTGTTCGACCACGTCGGCCTGGTTGAGGCGCACCATCCCGATGCCGGCATTGATCGCGAGGGCGCGGCGATTGAAGCCGGCGCGAACGAAGTGGAAGTTTTAACGCACGAGCAGAACGACGACATTCCGAAAGAAGTTGCGGGCGCAAAATTCATCTGCGAGCGCACGGAAGTCGCGAATCTCTCCAAATGGCTGGCCGCGAACGGCTGGACGGTGGTGACGAGCGAAATCGGCTATGTGCCGAAGCAATTTCCCGAACTCACCGAGGCGATGCAGAACGAAGTCGGCGAATTTCTCGAGTCGCTCGACGAGCACGACGACGTGCATCGCGTCTGGGCGGCAGTGAAATAAAAACAAGCCGCCGGTTTGTCTTCAGCCGCGTTTGCAAAAACGCGGCTTTTTTATTCGTCACCGCCGCCGCCGCCGTTGCCTTTTTTCTCCCACGCGCGGCGCGCTTTTTCCGGCAGCGACCGGTCCACGACGGCGTAAAAAGTTTTTTCGCCGAACTGGCGGTTGGCCGCGTGCTCCAATTCGATGGAGGGCATTACGCTGAAGCGCGCATTGGTCTCGACAAAAATGGTTCCGCCTTCCGGCCGCATGAAGCACAGGAACAGCGGGCATTTTCCGGGATGCGCGGCGACGAGTGCCGCGACTTTGTTCATGTCGTCCGGCTGCAAGTGCGCCATCGGCAGGCGCAGGTGAACCTGCTTGGTGTATTTTTTCGGCGCGTCCTCCAGCGGCATGATTTCCTGCGGAAAAATCTTCGGCTTGTCCTCACCGGTGCTGACTTCGCCGACGACGAGCAGCGCCTTGTTCGGCTCCAGCAGCGGCCGGAATTTGTCGTAGTCGTTCATCACCAGCAACTGCACCGAGCCGTCCAAATCCTCCAGCGTCACCATCGAATACGGCTTGCCGGATTTTTTGGAGGTGCCGTGGCTCACCGCCGCGATCATGCCGCCGATGCGCGTCATGCTGCGGTTTTGCGCCGAGGCGAGCTGCGAGGTGTTGTGCAACGAAAACCGTTGCAGCAGCGGTGCGAGCGGCGTCAGCGGATGGCCGGTGACGTAAAAGCCGAGCAATTCTTTTTCGTGCGCGAGCAATTCGTGCTGCGGCCATTCCGGCAGATTGGCAATGCTCTCCGGCACGGCGCTGGATGATTTTTCCTCTAGCGCGCCGAACAGCGAGCTTTGCCCTTTTTGTTTGTCGGACAAAATGCTCGCCGCCCGCGCCAGCGTGCGTTCAATTTGCGCCGTCAAGGTCGCGCGCGTCTGGCCGAAGCAATCGCACGCGCCGGTTTTGATGAGCGCTTCGAGCGTCTTGCGGCCGAGCGAGCGGCCATCCACGCGTTCGCACAATTCGGCGAGCGTCTTGAATTTCCCGCTTTCGCCGCGCGCCTTCAAAATCGTCTCGACGGCCGCCTCACCCACGCCTTTGATCGCGACCATGCCGAAGCGGATGGCTTTGCCTTCCTGCGCCGGCGCGAAATACACGCCGCTCTCGTTCACGTCGGGGCCGAGCACCTCGATGCCCACCTCGCGCGCCTCGGCGATGTATTCGGAGAGTTTTTCCGTGTTCGCCATGTCGTTCGTCATCATGGCGCAGTAAAATTCCACCGGGAAATTCGCCTTCAGATACGCGGTCTGATACGCGACAATGGCATACGCGGCGGCGTGCGACTTGTTGAAACCGTAGCCAGCGAACTTTTCCAGCAAGTCGAAAATCTGGTTCGCCTTGGTCTTGGGAATATTGTTCTTCTCATGGCAGCCCTTGACGAAGGTCTCGCGCTGCTTCTGCATTTCCTCGACCTTTTTTTTGCCCATCGCGCGGCGCAGCAAGTCGGCGCTGCCGAGTGAATAGCCGGCGAGCAACTGCGTCGCCTGCATCACCTGCTCCTGGTAAATCAGGATGCCGTAGGTCTCCTTGGAAATGCTTTCGAGCAGCGGATGCGCGTATTCGATCTCGATTTCGCCGTGCCGCCGCTTGATGAAATCGGGAATCAG
>PLYV01000331.1 GCA_003151855.1 Limisphaerales bacterium
GCTGGCAGGGCGCGGTGTTTTCGCTCATGGCGAGTTCGCTCATCGGCTCGGTGGCGGGCATCGCGATGATTTTGCTGCGCAAGCGCGAGTGGTCTTCGCGGATGCCTTACGGGCCTTACATCGCGGCGGCGGCGGCGCTGTGGCTCTTCGGCGGCAAAAATCTTTTCACCGCGCTGTTCCACTGATCAACGGAACGACAGCATCACCTTGCTGCCGTCGCGGCGCGACTCGCCTTGCTTGAGGAACAGCCGTCCTGCCGTCACTTTGCCGCTCTGGAGCAAATAAGCTTGAACCGTCTTTGCGCGGTCGGCGGCGAGTGTGTCCAGATCGCCGGCATTCACGGCAAACGTCGCCAACAGCACCGCTTCAGTCGGGTCGGGCAACGGCACGAGCTTGGATTGGTAAACATTGGCGGCGGGTTTCTGTAAAATGGTTTTCTCGCGGCTGATCAACCTGGTGGCACCTTTCTCGAAAACAATTTTGCGCGGCAACACTTGCGCGGCGTAGGCGATCAGATTGGAATTGGCCGCAATGAGCTGGGGCGTGATCTTGCCGGCGGCGACGGCCTCGGCATAAATTTTCTTCACCCACTTCGCGCGGGTTTCCGGAGTAAAATAAATGGCGTCCACGGAATTGGTCGATTGCTCGGCCTTGCGGAACTTTTGCCAGATGCGCGTGCGGATTTCGCGGTCGAGCGCGGCGCGCTGCAAACCTTCGCGGTCGCCGGCGCCGTCCACGCTGCCGGTGATTTCCAGATTCAATCCCGGACGGGCGTCCAGCGCCTTGATGAGCGTGTTCAGCCGGTTCGTGTCATCGCCGGTCAACCGGGCGCTGCCCAGCACAAAATCCTGCTGGCCGAGTTCCTCGCCACCGCCGCCGAACGCCGCGCCAATCAGCGAGAACGGCGACGTGGCGACCTTGACGAGAATGTTCTCAAGCGTGCCCCAGACCACCTTGCTGATGCGGAATTTCGGGTCATCCAGACTGCCTTGGATCGGCACGTCCAAAACAATCTTTCCGGCGCGGTCTTTCAGAATGGCAATCGCCAGCCGCACCGGCAAATGCGTGGCTTCCGGACTGGCTACCGCGTCGCCGAAATTAAATTGATCCAGCGTGATGACGTTCTTCGAGTCCAGCTTTTTGCCGACGATTTCGTATTCGAGATCAAGGTTCAATTTCCCTTCCGCAATCTGGTAGCCGGCGAACTTCCCCGCATACGCGCTGACCGGCGTGAGTTCCACATCCTTGAAGACAACCTTGATGGTGTTCGTCTGCACGCCGCTGAACGGGTTGATCGTGCCGGTGATGCTGACGGGGCCGACGCCATCCACCTTCGCGCCCAAGTTGATGTCCGCGTGCTGCAACTGCTCCGTCGAAAGACCCGCGATGGTTCCGTTCACATCCTGCACCGTCAGGTTCACGTTCGGCGACAGCGAGCGGTCGCTGAAACTCGCCACGGTGTTCGAGATGACAATCGCGCCGATGGTGATTTGCGGCAGCGCGTTGGTTTCCGAAGGAGATGGCAGTTGGGAGTTGGGAGTTGGGGGAACGGCCGCCCTATCTCCCATCTTCCGGCTGCCATCTGCTATTTTCGGCGCGTTCGTGTTCGTCAGGCGCAGCGCATTGAACAAATTGATCGTCTTGTTTGTCTCGATGACCAGCCGCGCGTAGGCGCCGTTTAGGAAAATCTCCTTAATGGCGACGGATTGCGGATTCAGGTTCGCGTCAATGCCGTTGAACTGGAGCGTGTCCCACTTCAGCAAATCTTCGCCGAACTTGCCGTCCACCGTATGAAAATTGTCGAGCCGCGCGTCGCCGTGGAACGTCACCTCCGGCAACTGATCCTTCGCCGTGCGCAGATGCGCCGCGCCATGCAGGCCGATTTCGCTGCCGAGAATGTAGAGGTCCAGCTTCGGTTCGAGATATGGGTCGAGCGTGCCGAGGTTCAGCCGGTCCAAATCCAACTGCACATCCGCCGTCGGCGGGTAAAATGCCGCCGTGGTGGCGACCTTGATGGAACCGTTCGTGTTCCAGCGCAACGAAAGATCAGCGGTCAAATTTGTGCCGGGCAGATTGGAAATGTTTTTGGCCGTGAGCGAAATGTCCGCCAGATCAAGCGTCGCCGGACGGGAATTCACATGATCCTCCACATGCGCCGCGCAGTTCGTGACCTCCACTTCGTGCAGCGTGGCGCTCCACTGGTTCGTGCTGTTGAGCAGCATCGTCACTGCATTGGTCACGGAGCGGAGCAGAAGCAAGATACCGCCCGGCGCATTCGCGGCCGTGGCCGCCGGCTTGGACAGCTCAACGACGTTGATGGCGGCGTCCTTGTTGCGATTGAGGAAAATCTTCGCGCCATCGGCCATGATGGAATCCACCGTGACCACCCGGCTTTGCAAATCCATGCTCGCGCCGGTGACGGCCAGCAGGGATAGGGCGGCAATGTCATTGCTCTGGCCGGGCGCGCCCAGCCGGAAATCGCGCAGGCCCACCGCCGAATCCCACACGGCAGCCACGCGGTTCGTCGCGGACAACTCCAATTTATATTTCACGTCCAGCGCCACCGCGCCGTCGCGGATCTCAAACTTCACCAAGTCCTGATACAGCGGCGCGTATTTGTTCAAGGTGAAATTGAACAGCTTCAGTTCACCCTCCGAGCGCAGCGGCGAGAGATAGAAATGGCCGCGCCAAGAAATCGTCTCGCCCGCGTCCGTCGTGCCGGTGAAGGCGTAGGGATTCTTGTTGTCCGGGTCCGTGCGGAAATCGTCCAGCGTGATGTCCAGCGGACCGACCGTGCGCTTGAAAGGTTCGCGCGGCGTGAAATCCGCCACCGCCGCCGTCGCGCCAACGATGTGCAGGCGGCCGATCCGCAGCACCAGCGGCTGGGAAACCTTCTTGGGTTCCGCCGGCGCGCTGTTGGTGGAAAACTTGGTGATGATGTCGGTAAAATTAAAAGTGCCGTTCTTGTTCATCACCGCCCGAACGAACGGCTTGGTGGTGCTGATTTCCGAGAACGTTAGCGAATGCGTGAACAGCGAGACGAGTTCAAAATTCACATACACTTCGTCCCACGAGACAAAGGGTTCGCCGTCCTTGTCCTTGATGAGCAGCCCGCGGATGGAGGTGGAAAGGGTGAACGGGTTGAGGTTGAGCGATTGGATGGACACCTCGCGGTCGAGCTGGGTGGAAAGCTGTTTCACCGCCACACTGCGGACGATGGGCGGCAGGATGAGAAAGCCCGCGACGGTGTAAAGCAGCAGCAGACCCAAAATCCAAACGGTGATTTTGCGGTAACGCGGCGACAGTGAATTCCAGATCGGCAGTTTCATAGTTCCCTTGCCCCAATCATTAGCCTGATGACGATGAACGTCAATTCAGGAAACTTCCACTTACATCTGAATTTAACGCCAAGCCGCCAAGTCGCAAAAGCGCAGGGAAATGATCTGCCGGGAATCATCATTGACCGCGAACCAAGCGAAATATGCGAACCAGAAGCCGAAAGGAATTTCGCGTGGTTCGGATATTTCTCGGTTAATCAGTAAAGCCACTTCCCAATCTTCCCCTCCGCATCCAGCGTCACACCCTGACGGCGGAAGGCCCAGCACATATAACTCACGCTCACGAAATACGATGCCGGCACGCGGTTCGCCACGCAGATCTTCACGCCCAGCAAAGTCGTCTTGCCGCCAAAACCCATCGGGCCGATGCCGAGTTCGTTCGCGGTTTTCAAAATATCCTGCTCCAGCGCGTCCAGCTTCGGCTCGGGATTGCGGTCGTCGAGCAGGCGGAGAAACTGCGTCTTGCTCAATTCGTAGCCCGTCGCGCGATCGCCGCCGATGCACACGCCGAGCACGCCCGGCCCGCAGCCCTTGCCCTGCGCCTGAAGCACCGCGTCGAGAATCGCCCTGCGGCAGCCGTCGAGATCGCGGTTCGCGTGCAGCGCGTCGTCCGGCAACGAGTATTGCGCGCCGACGTTTTCGCAGCCGCCGCCCTTGAGCGCGAGCTTCACGGAAATTTCCGGCGACCGGTGCTGGTGAAAATGAAATGCCGGCGCGCCCGGCCCGACATTCGTGCCGTCGTTTTTGCCGGTGAGCGAATCCACGGAATTCTGGCGCAGATAACCTTTTTTGGTGGCGAGCATCACGGCTTCACGCGCCGTCTCAGCAAACGTGACCTGGTCGTAGCCGACCGGCACATCCAC
>PLYV01000158.1 GCA_003151855.1 Limisphaerales bacterium
AGAAATTCGAATCAACGAACGGCAGGTCGGGAATGCCGTGGGGGATGAGATCGATTTTGTCGCCGGATACGCCATAAATATCCGTCAACATTTTGCGCCCGCGCTCGCTCATCACCACCAGCCGCGTCGAGCGCCGGATCAGTTCGCGCATCACGCGGCGCTGCTCGTCGTTCGGCTCGCGCAGCACCGTGTGCAGCGTGGTGACGATGGGCATTTGCAGTTCGCGCAGCAGCGCCAGCACATGGCTGCCCGCCGGCCCGCCGTAGATGCCGAACTCATGCTCCACGCACACCACATCCACGTCCGTGATGTTCAGAAAATCCGCCGCGCGCAGATACGACGGCAGATCCTGTTCCGCGATTTCGAAGCGCACCTCCGCCGGATAATCATAGTCGGCCCCGAGGTCGTTGACCGGCACCACCGGACATTGGAGCGCAGGGAATTCCTTCGCGATGGCGCAGCGCAGATCGGTGGTGAACGTGGCGATGCCGNNTGCCGCATTTCCTCGGGAGATAATCACCGAGAAACGCGACCTTGCGGATGACCGAGACGGGCGGCATAAAATAGTATGGGTCGGCGTGGGTGGAATTACCTACGAGATTCGCCGGTTATTAATCGGGCGATTCCTGACGGCAGGATAATTTCCCCGCCCGCCCGCCGCCATGGGGTGTAACCCTACCGCCGGAAGGAGCGGCAGACGTCGCCTTCATTGGCAGGAGTCATTCGGCCCGGTCGGCGGCGCGCGGAAGGTCTGCCAGAAGGTGCCAATCATGCCTGCGCCTTTCAGAATCGTTTGCAGCCACGACGGTTTTTCGGCGGCGGGGGTGGCGGCCTTGCGCCGACAGGATGACAGCCCGGTCACCAGCGTGGCCACGGCGGATGCCATGGAACGGATAGTTTTGGCCTGTTCCGCCAGTGCGTGAACTTCGCCCTTCACCGTCCCCCATTCCTGGACGAGTTGCGCGCGGTTGAGTTCGCTTTCGGCGATGAGCAACTGTTTCCGGGATTCGAGCGGTTTCATTTGAGGATGTTTTCCAGGCAGGCGCGGTCCTTGCGGAGCTGGTCGAGCGAGGCGGAGAGCGATTGCCAGTTACGCATCACGCCGGTGAGCCGCCGGTAAAGGCAGATGCCGGCGAGACCGTAAATGGCGGTCAAAATCAGCAGCACCGCCACGGGGCACCACGCCCACAATAATACGACGATAGCCGCCGTGAGCGTGAGGCCGGCGAGCAGGCCAAACGTCGCGACGCCGAGCGCCAGAAGAAAGGTGTGCAGGAGACGTTCGCGCTCCTCCTGCACTTCCACCGCCAGCAGTTCGAGCCGGTTTTCCCCGATGGTCAGCAGCCGGCGCGCGAACGTTTTCGAATTCGCGGCCAGTTGCCCGAACGTGGCGGTGGAGTTTTCCATGACGCCATCAGTCGCAGTTGCGGGAGCAGCGGCGGGCGAGCAGAAAGCCGAGGAGCGCCCCGACGCCGACGCCGATGGCGATGGCCTGATACGGATGCGCGTGCACGGCTTCGTCGGTCGCTTTCGCACCGGCGACGGCCTTGTCGCGGACGCAGCCGCCGATTTCCTTGGCGCGGTCGAGCGCAGCGGCGAGGCGCTTGCGAGCCTGTCCGACTTTTTCGCCGGCCACGTCGGCGGTGGCGGACATCAACGCCTGCGCGTCTTGGGCCAGTTGTCCGAGGTCACTGCTGGCGGGTTGTGTTTCTTGGTTCATAGGATTTTTGTTTTTGTTTGGTTTTCGTTTTTGAGCGGCAAATTCTCAGCGTCAGCCAGATGCTTGGCTTCCGCTGAATCCGCCACAATCAAGATTGAGTTGCGGCCGCCGAACGGATTCGGCACGGATTCGCGCGCCTGCGGGTCGGGCATCCACTGGCCGTCCACGACTAGGCAGTATTCATAGGTGCCGGGGGCGAGCAGGGTTTCCTTCCACCAACTGCCGGCCCCGGAGGAATGCAGCGTCTTGGTTTCGGGCTGCCAGTGGTTGAAGGTGCCCGCGACACAGACGGTCTTGGCCGTCGGATGGGTGAATTCAAAGCGAACCGGCACGAGCTGCGGAGCCGGGGCGTTGTCGTGTTGGTGATTGTGTTTCATGGCTGGTGAATGGTGGACAGAATGGCTGTCTGATTTTGAAAACATTTCATATCGCGCCACCATAATGCGCTGGAAGCGAAGGCCGAGGCTATGGGGTGTTACCCTACCCGGCAAAATCACCGCGCGAATCAGCGCACGATGATTTCCGGCGGGCGCACCTCGACTACGGGCGGTCCGACGATGACTGCGCCACGATCTTCGTAGCGCGCGTGTTCATGCCGGCCGCGATCGGAAACCAGACAGCCGGTGGTGGCGAGGAGGGAGATGACGGCGCTCATTAACAGGATAATTTTCATATTAAATTTCTTTCTGGAGAACGCTACGCGCCGGGCGGAGAATTCTCCATGGGGTGTTACCCTACCGGCTGGAACCGGCCCGTGGTCACGCGGGCGGAAAACCCACCTCAAAGCTTGAACTTAGCGTCAATGATTAGCGCGGATTCTTCTACCCCCCCCCCCGTGTGCGATCCATTAGCGGAATTTGTGCCTGGAGGGTCGTGCCTTTGCCCGGCGCGGATTTGACGATCAGGGTGCCGCCCA
>PLYV01000037.1 GCA_003151855.1 Limisphaerales bacterium
ACGTCGGGCCGATGAACAGGCCGCTGAACAGCCAGCTCAACGACGGATGATTCTGCCAATACGTCAACAGCGAGCGCAGCAAATCTGGTCGGCGCAGCACCGGCGAATCCTGCGGTGTTTCGCCACCGATGATGATGTGGTTGCCGCCGCCGGTGCCGGTGTGGCGTCCGTCCACCATGAATTTTTCCGTGCCCAGCCGCGTCTGCCGAGCCTCCTCGTAAAGCGTCGTCGTGCGCTCGACGAGTTCTTCCCAAGTCTTGCTTGGGTGCATGTTCACCTCGATCACGCCGGGGTCGGGCGTGACGGCCAGCTTGTTCAAACGCGGATCGCGCGGCGGCGTTTCGCCTTCGATGACGACGGGCAAACCGGTTTCGTGCGCGGTCGTTTCAATGCCGGCGATAAGGTCGAGATAATCTTCCGTCTTCTCCACCGGCGGCATGAAGACGTGCAGTCGCCCATCGCGCGGCTCGACGCACAGCGCCGTGCGAATAATCCACGGCGCAGATTCGCCCGGCGCGGGACGGCGATTCGGATCTTCGTCCGGCTTGCCGAGTTTTTGCGCGCGTTGACCAGGGCCGTAACCGGGCGGCAACGGCGCGTTACGACGACCCACGATTTGTTGCCGATACGGAAATTCTTTCGGCAGCTCCGGCAAATCCGGCTCCGACGGGTCTTGCTGGCGCAGCCACGGAAAATCTTTTTCGGCGACCCACGGCACGGAATCCAGCGGCAGTCGCAGGCCCATCGAGGAATCACCGGGGATCAGCCAGAGCGTGTCGTCATCGCGCAAAAACCATTCGCCGGACATCCAGCCGTGCTGCTGGCCATGCGATGCGCGCTGGATCGGCAGCGTGTAGCCGACGACCGCACCAAGTCCCTGCTGAAAAATCCGCGCGATGCGTTCGCGCTCCTGCTTGTCCTTGAGATTGGATTTCTCCGGCGTGATGTTCGACGGAAAACGCCGCTCCTTCCACGAATAATAAAACGCGTCTTCGTAGGCAGGAATCAAATACTTTGGATCCACGCCAATCGTTTTCGCGAGCCGCTCCGCCAGTGCCTTGGCTTCCTTCGCGCCGTGACCGTAATTCTTCGATTCGTCGGCGATGAGCGAGTCGTCTTTCCAGACCGGCACGCCGTCCTTGCGCCAATACGCGGCGAGCGCGTAGCGCGGCAGCGGTTCACCGGGATACCATTTGCCCTGGCCGTAATGCAGCAACGCGCCAGGCGCAAATTTATTTCGGAGACGCTTGATGAGTTCGCCGGAGAGAATTCTTTTTTTCTTCGAGACGGCGGTGAAATTCCATTCCGGTCCGTCGGGATCGTCCACAGAAACAAACGTCGGTTCGCCGCCCATCGTGAGGCGCACATCGCCATTTTTCAAATCCACGTCAATCGCGTGGCCGAGCTTCTCGATGTCCGCCCATTGCTCCTCGGTGTAAGGCTTGGTGACACGCGGCGATTCATAGACACGCTTCACCGTCATGTCGAACTCAAACTCCGTTTCGCATTCATCCACGCCACCGCTGATCGGCGCGGCACTCGACGGATCAGGAGTGCAAGCCAGCGGAATATGGCCTTCGCCCGCGAGCAAACCGGAAGTCGGATCGAGACCAATCCAGCCGGCACCCGGCAAATAAACTTCTGTCCACGCGTGCAGGTCGGTGAAATCTTTTTCCGCGCCGCTCGGACCGTCGAGCGATTTCACGTCGGGCTTGAGCTGGATCAAATAGCCGCTGACGAAACGCGCCGCGAGGCCAAAGTGCCGCAGCAACTGCACAAGCAACCACGCCGAGTCGCGACATGACCCGCTCATCTTCGTGAGCGTTTCTTCCGGCGTCTGGACACCAGGCTCCATGCGGATGGTGTATTTGATGTCCGTCCACAGCCGCTGGTTGATGGCGACAATGAAATCATTCGTCACCTTCTTTTCGCTGTCCGGCATTTCCAGCCGCTGCTGCTTGGTTCGGCGTTTGACTTCGCCAATCAAATCGCGGCGCAACTCCGCCAGATACCGCGAGAAGTTGGTTGTGAGCCAGCATTTGCGCTGGAACGGCGCGAGTTCGGTGTCGAGCGCCGGATCGTAGGCGAAGGGAAATTTCTGCGCGCTCGGTTCCAGAAAGAAGTCGAACGGATTCAGCACGGCCATCTCCGCGACCAGATCCACCTCGACGCAGAACTCACGCGTCGGCTCTTCAAAGACGAGGCGCGCGGCGTAGTTGGACTGCGGGTCCTGCTGCCAGTTGATGAAATGCTTTTCCGGTTTGATCTTGAGCGAGTAGCTCAAAATCCGCGTGCGCGAATGCGGCGCGGGCCGGAGCCGCACGACCTGCGGGCCGAGCGTGACGAGCCGGTCGTATTTGTAGTGCGTCTTGTGGTGGAGCGCGACGTGGATGGACATTTGGGGAAAATGATGAATTATGAATTACGAATTATGAATGTGCCGGAACGCGGCGCGCGAAAAACTTCATCATTCATAATTCATCCTTCTTCATTTGCTTTTGCTGCTGCTGTTGTTGTTCCTCCTGCTGCACCAGGTGAAACTCGTCCGGGTTGTCAAATGACTGGAAAATGTAGGCGCGGAAGAGCGCGTCGCCGATGTTGATCAATTTGAGCTGCGCCTCGTCGAGGTATTTGTGAAGGCCGACCTCGAAAATTTCATCCACAGTGCTGAATTGCAGTTCAGCCAGGAAACGCCCGGTGAGTTTTTCCGCGTCGTTGGTGAAACGGCCGTCGGCCACGCCGGAGATGCGGCGCAACGCGCGGTTCAATTCATTCACGCAAAAGCGGACGGAGCGTGGAAAGTGATCACTGAGCAGAAGAAATTCCGCCACGCGGCGCGGATGCACGTCGGCGCTGTTGATGGATTTGTAGGCGTCCCACGCGCTGCATGAGCGCAGGACGGCGGACCAGCCGAGCGCCTCGTCGGGACTGATGCTCTGCGGCAGGCCGCGCTCCGGCAAACTTTGATAGCGCACGTCGAGGATGCGCGTGGTCTTGTCGGCGCGCTCCAGAAACTGCCCGGCCTGCACAAACCACCAGCCCTCGTTGTGGATGAGCGTGGCGTTGATGATGCCGATGATGTGGAGCGAACTGGATTTGATTTCCTGAAAAAATTCCGCCACGCTGCGCTTCCATACCTCGCGCGCCTGCGGCGAGCGGATGAACAGATACAAACGGTTCAATTCCTCCCAAAGTTCCAGCGTGATCTGGTCGCGCACCATCCGGGCGTTTTCGCGCGCCGAACAGATGGACTGCATGATCGAGTTTGGATTCTCCCGGCTGAACACGAGGAATTCCGTGACCGCCGAACCGGTGGCGTGCGGGTGCGCCTTGAAAAACGCCTCCTCGTCGCCGGTGGCGAGCACGATGGGTTTCCAATAGGCGATGAGCTGCTTCTCGTCGAGGCTGCGCATATCAAGCAGCAGTTGCAGGTTCACGTCCACGATGCGCGCGATATTCTCGGCGCGCTCGATGTAGCGGGACATCCAGTAGAGGGAATTGGCGACGCGGCTTAACATAGGAAATTTTTTAAAAGCGGTTTTAAATTATTCATCGCCATACAAAACCCAGGTATCCTTGCTGCCGCCGCCTTGCGACGAATTGACCACGAGCGAGCCTTTGCGCAACGCGACCCGCGTGAGGCCGCCGGGAATGATGCTGACGCGCTCGCCGGACAAGATAAACGGGCGCAAATCAATGTGCCGGCCTTCAAAGACGTCGTCGCAAAAGGTCGGGTGCTGCGAGAGGTTGATCATCGGCTGCGCGATGTAATTGC
Organism: Limisphaerales bacterium; assembly: GCA_003151855.1. Lineage (GTDB taxonomy): Bacteria > Verrucomicrobiota > Verrucomicrobiia > Limisphaerales > UBA11358 > UBA11358. The sequence continues at coordinate 3,776 of PLYV01000037.1, forward strand.
GCGGCTCGGCGATGACCAGTTCGCGAAATTTTTCAATCTCCGCCTTCGACGCCTTCGGCCCCATCAACATTCCGTAACCTCCGGATTCGTTCGCCGCCTTGACGACAAGTTTTTCCAGGTTTTCCAAAATATATTTTTTGTCCGTCTCCTCGCTGGCGAGATACGTCGGGACATTCCCCAAAATTGGTTCCTGGTCGAGATAGTATTTGATCATGCGCGGCACGAAGTAATACATCACCTTGTCGTCGGCGATGCCGGTGCCGATGGAATTGGCGAGCGAGACATTGCCGGCGCGATAGGCGTTGATGAGTCCCGGAACACCAAGCATTGAGTCACGGCGGAAAACGGTCGGGTCAATGAAATCATCGTCAATGCGCCGGTAAATCACATGCACCGGCTGCGGGCCTTTCGTCGTGCGCATGAACACGCGCGAATCTTTCACGAACAGGTCGCGGCCCTCGACAATCTCGATGCCCATCTGCCGCGCGAGATAGGTGTGCTCGAAATACGCGCTGTTGTAGGCACCAGGCGTGAGCACGACCACGGTGGGGTCGGCCACGCCGGCAGGCGCAATGTATTTCAGAGACTTGAGCAGTTCCTGCGGATAATTTTCCACCGGGCGCACGCCGATGCCCTCGAACATCTGCGGAAACGCGCGTTTCATCGCCCGCCGATTTTCCAAAACATAGCTCACGCCGGACGGACAACGTCCGTTGTCCTCCAGCACGAGATAATTGCCATCCTTGTCGCGGATCAGATCGGTGCCGCAGATGTGGATGTAAATGTCCTTCGGCACGTTGAAGTTCACAAACTCGCGCCGGAAATGTTTCGCGGACAAGACATAAAATTCGGGAATCACGCCGTCCTTGAGGATTTTCTGTTCGTGATAAATGTCGTGCAGAAAAAGGTTCAACGCCGTGATGCGCTGCGTCAGGCCACGTTCGAGATGTTCCCATTCGGACGCCGGAATGATGCGCGGCAGCAAATCGAACGGAAAAATCTTCTCCGCCCCCGCCGCGTCGCCATAGACATTGAAGGTGACGCCCTGCCGCAGAAAAGCGTTATCCACCGCCGTGCGCTTGGCCTGGAACTCCGGCACAGGCAATTCGTCGAACAGCCGGTGAAATTTTTTATAGTGCGGACGCACCCCGATGCGGGCATCCGCCATTTCGTCGAAACCCGGATTGACCTGGTATTGTTGCAACATAAAGCTTCAGTATTTTTTTGCGCGCCATGCGCATTTACGACCAGCCGGCACCTTCAAAAAAGCGACATACTCGCGCTGGATAAAAACCGACAGCACGATATTCACCCTGAATTGACAAGGCAAACCATGATTCCGCCAACCCATGCACAAATGTGCTGGCAGGAATGTTTTTACGCATCGGCATATCCTTTAGCAGCCGGCTTGCCGAGTTAATGCTGAGGATGAATTTTTTTTGTAATACTTGCCGACGCTCGCCGGGTCGCATAATTTTCCCTGCCATGAAGAAAGCCGGCCGCCCCATCATCCCGCGCAAGACGATTTACCGGCTCTCGATTTATCTCCGCTGCCTCGCCCGGTTGCGCGAGAACAAGATCGGCACCGTCTCCAGCGAGGCGCTGGCCAAGGCCGCCGGCGTCAAGCCGACGCAGTTGCGCAAGGATTTGGCGTATTTCGGCACGTTCGGCACGCGCGGGCTGGGCTACGACGTAAACGAGCTTTCCGTGAAAATTTCCGACGAACTCGGCACGACTAGCCTGCAACCGGTCATCCTCGTCGGTGTCGGCAACCTCGGCCTCGCCCTGCTCTCCTATCGCGGCTTCGAGAAGGAAGGCTTTGAAATCATCGCCGCCTTCGATGCCGCGCCCAAACGGAAGCGCGACAAGCAGCTCAAGCAGCCGCTGCTGGGCATGGACGCATTGCCGGACTTCATCCGCGAGCACGGCGTGAAGATGGCCATCCTGTCCGTGCCCGCCGCCGTGGCACAAGCCGTCGCCAACCAGCTCATTGAGGCGGGCATCGCAGGCATCCTGAATTTCTCGCCGAGCGTTCTTGCCGTGCCAGAAGATGTGATGGTCAATAACGTCAACCTCGCCATCGAGCTGGAAAACCTGAGCTATTTCATCCAAGGCTGAAGCAGTGCCGGAGACTTGCAAGAAAACTGAAAGCTGCTATTTTAGGTTCTAATGAAATTTACGCTGGCCATTGTGACGTTCGCGCTGTTCGCCTTCTTCATCGCGTGGGGCATTCTGGAAATGCTCAAGGGCAAACCGTGGCTGCTGCTCGCATCGGTCGGCGTGTTTCTCGGCACCTTCATCAAATTCGGCTGCCAGTCGCACTGAATTGGGAGATGGCAGATAGGAGTTGGGAGTTGGGGCGGACAATCTGCCGGCAAAACACATTTTCCCTAACTTCCATCTGCCAGCTTCCACCTCCTAAATCATTTCGCCGGCACGGGGAATTTCTGCTGCATCGCACTTTCGATCTGCGACCAACCCGCACAGTTCACTGACTTTGTTCCCACCGCCACTCCCGTCGCATAAGCTGTCGCCGGCGAAGTGCCTTGCACCACCCAGGCCTGTCCGCCTTGATAAACGATGCTGGTGCCCGGCAAGGCCAGCGAGGAGAAACTTCCATAGTTCGCATACGACGCCAGTTGGCCGGGCGAACTCAAGGCCGTCACGGAATTGACGCCGGGAATCGCCGCCGGATACGTCGGTGTGCTGACGGGCATGTTGCCCGCCGCCGCAAAGACGACGATGCCTTTGGCCAGTGCCTGCTGGATGACGTCCGTCAAAACCGCACTGTCGCCCGCGCCGCCGAGGCTCATGTTCAACACGGTCGCGCCGCCATCCACCGCCGCCTGCACGCCCAGCGCCACGTTCCAAGTCGTGGCTGATTCGCTGGAGCCAAAAACCTGCACGGGCAAAATCTTCACCCCGGTGTGGCCGCCGGACGACTGCGAAACCGCATTCAAAATCGTCTGATACATTGCCGTGCCGTGGGAAATGCCGCTGGTGGTCGGACTGCCATCGCTCACCACGGAAACCGGCGGCAGCATGAATTGATCAAGCGCGCCGCCGGACGGCTGAACCGCCGTGTCAATCAGACCGATGACCGGATTGCACGGGTCGCCGGGTGTAGTGGCATCAAGTGTGAGTTTGGGCGCGGCACCGGTCGCATTCGCCAGCGCCTGCGGCGTGGGCGGCGCATCGTAGATATAATTGTAATCCACGGCGGTCACGGCGGGATTGTTTTGCAAACTGGCCAGCGCGGCATCGGTGGCAGCGGCATCGGCAAATTGCAGCCGGTAAATGCCCAGCTTGTCGTTGCGCCCGGTGACCTTTGCACCCAGCGATTTCGCCAGCGCGTCAATGTCCGTGCCGGGCTTCACCTTCACGATGAGTTCATTGGCGACGTGTTTGGCAACCGCCGGCTGGTTCGTCGCGACAGCGCTGACACGCATCGTCGCGGCACGCAGGGTGGTGGCAAAGACGTAAAGTTGATTTGCCTCGTTGGTCTTGGGAACGTAGGCAAAATTTAAATCGCCGAGCAGCTTCTTGAGCGCCTCGCCGGAATTTAGCTGGGAAAATTTGGCGTCCGCCTTTTGATTCAAACCTGGCTCCACGAAAATATGCCAGCCGGTCTGGTGCGCGATGTCCTCCAGCAGCGGCCAAAGCGCCTCGCCGCGCACATCCGCGCTGACAGTATTGTTCTTCGCGTCCCAAACAATTGAATTGGCCGCGCGACCAAACAACGCCGGCAGCAGCAGGACGGCGAGCAGGAGAAAAGTTTTGACGCGGCGCATGACGTTTAGAGGTTAAACCCGGCACCGGCGTTCAACGAATCATTTTTTCAGCACGGCTTTCACCCAGTCCTGATTGTCGAGATACCACCGAATTGTCTCGCGAATGCCCTGCTCGAACTTGTGCGCGGGCGTCCAGCCTAGTTCGCGCTGGATCTTCGACGCGTCAATCGCATAGCGGCGGTCGTGGCCGGGCCGGTCCTTGACGTAGGTGATGAGCGAGCGCGAATTACCGCCAAGCTGCGGCGCGAATTCATCCACCGTGTCGCAGATGAGCTGGACAATGTGGATGTTGGCCCATTCGTTGTGACCACCGATGTTGTAAGTCTCACCAAGCTTGCCTTTGCCCAGCACCGTCCACAGCGCCTCCGCGTGGTCGCGCACGTAAAGCCAGTCGCGGACATTCATGCCGTCGCCGTAAACGGGAATCGCCTTACGCGCGATGACGCTCTGGATGACGACGGGGATCAGTTTTTCAGGGAACTGGAACGGGCCGTAATTGTTCGAGCAATTTGTGATGACCGTCGGCAAACCGTAGGTGTGATGATAAGCGCGCACCAGAAAATCCGACGATGCCTTGCTTGAAGAATACGGCGAATTCGGCGCGTAAGGCGTGGTCTCGGTGAACAGGCCGGTGGCCCCGAGCGAGCCATAAACTTCATCGGTGGAAACGTGATGAAACTTTGGACTTTGGACTTTGGACTTTGGACTCAACCAACATTCACGGCAGGCTTCGAGCAGGTTGAACGTGCCGAGGATGTTCGTCGTGATGAAATCGCCCGGGCCGGTGATGGAACGGTCCACATGGGATTCCGCCGCGAGGTGCATGACGTGCGTGATGGCGTGTTGCTCGACGACTTTCAGCGTGGCTGCCTTGTCGCGCAGATCCACTTTTTCAAAAACATATTTCGGATGCTTGGCAACCTGCTCCAGATTCTCCAACCGTCCGGCATAAGTCAGGCAGTCGAGGTTGACGAGCTTTGCCACCTTGGCGTCGTCAATGACGTGGTGGATCAGATTCGAGCCGATGAAGCCCGCGCCGCCGGTGATGAGTAAATTCATAATTTTTCTTTAGCCACAGATTTTCACAGATGAAACACAGATAAAATTAGCATTGCAACAACGAGGCGAAAACAAATCTGTGTCCATCTGTGTTTATCTGTGGCTCAAATTTCGGGTTTCCAGTGCTTCAGGGAATCTTCCAGCGCCTCTTCGACGCCACGGATTTTTACGCCGACGGAGAGCAGCTTCGAGGAATCCATGACGCAATTGGAGCGCGGCGTCTTGGCGGCAACCTGGTAAAACTCCGCGTCGTTCGACCAATACTCGAACTTCCGCGACGGCTTCAGAAATTTCTCAATCTGCTCCACGACGTGCCGCGTGGTGACGTAGCCGGGATTGGTCACGTTGTAGATGCCGAACGGCGCGCGGAGCTTCCAAGTATCGAGGCACGCGCTGACGAAGTCCGCGCGATGCGAAATGGAATTCACGTTGTCATAAACCTTCGCGTAGCGCTGCACCTTGCTCAAATAATTCCGTTTGTTGTCAAACTCGTCGAACGGAATCCGCAGCCGCCAGACGTAGCTCTGGCCGATGTCCGCCATCGACTCCTCGCCGAGCGCCTTGGTGCCGCTGTAAAAGCTGCACGGCAAATCGCGGAAGGAAAAATTCGGCGTGTCGTTCTCATCGAAGCCCAGCACGGACGGCGATTTCTTTTCCACCAGCGCGTGCAGCGCCGGCTGGGTCATGTCTTTTTCCGTGCGGACTTTTCCGCCTTCGGAAATTTTCGCGCCGGCGAAAATGCAGCCGCTCGAGACGTGTCCCCACGGCACGCCCGCCGCCGCGCAGGCGTGGGCGATGGTCTGCGGCAGCAGCGCGTTGCCGAGCAACGTGCCCGCCTTGTCCAACTCGCACGCGTCCACGTTCGGTTTGCCGGTGTAGCCGGCGGCGTTGACCACGAACGCCGGTTTCTGTGCGCGGAGAAATTCCAGCAACAAATCAAACCGCGTGTAATCCACCTGCTTGCGCGACAATGAAACGAATTTTTCACCGCGCCGCGTCAATTCACGCGCAAACGCCTCGCCGATGTAGCCGGTCGCTCCAAGAAGAAGAATCATATTATTTGCCACAGATTATCACAGATGAAACACAAATGGAAAAAACAGAATGCCTAAAATAAAAAAATCTGTATTTATCTGTGTCCATCTGTGGCTGAAATGAATTTATTTGAGCAACCGTTTCGCCTCGGCCACAACCTCGGTGGCGAGATATTCGCGATACTCGCAGTTCGGCATCGCGCCGACGATGGCCTCAAGCTGCACCAGCGAGACGATGCCGCTGCGAAACGCCGCCTCTTCGGGGCAGCCGATCTTGATACCCGCGCGCTTTTCGATGGTCTGCACATACGCGCTGGCCTCGTGCAGGCTGCTGCTCGTGCCGGCGTCCAGCCACGCGAAGCCGCGGTTCAGCCGCTGCACGCGCAACGTGCCACGCCGCAGATACTCCACGTTCACCGCCGTGATCTCCAATTCGCCGCGCGCGGACGGCTTCAGGTTTTTGGTGATGTTGACGACTTCGTTGTCGTAGATGTAAAGGCCCGGCACGGCGTAATTGCTCTTGGGCGACTTCGGCTTTTCCTCGATGGAAACCGCCTTGCCAGTGTCGTCAAACTCCACCACGCCGTAGCGTTCGGGGTCGTTGACGTGATAGCCGAAAATCGTTGCGCCGGATTTGAATTCACTGAACGCGCGCTGGAACGTATCGCCGCCGTAGAAAATGTTGTCGCCGAGGATGAGCGTCACGGCGTCCGAGCCGATGAAGCTCTCCGCGATGAGAAACGCCTGCGCGATGCCCGCCGGTTTTTCCTGCTCGCGATAATCAATCGTCACGCCGAACCGGCTGCCATCGCCGAGGAGCTGCTTGAAGCGCGGCAGATCATGCGGCGTGGAGATCAGGCACAGCTCGCGGATGCCGCCCTCGATGAGCGTCGTGAGCGGATAATAAACCATCGGCTTGTCATAGACCGGCTGGAGCTGCTTGCTCGCGACCAGCGTGAGCGGAT